>NZ_JBHZDH010000082.1:0-15068 GCF_042755925.1 Lysinibacillus sp. NPDC059133
TTGCATTTTAGATAGTCACTTCCAATTTCAAATTTTCTAAACTTAATTCAACGTTATACTTTAATATTCCTTCTTGCACTAACCTGCTCCGTTAGTTGAATTAAAAAAAGATGGGATCTCTATGGAATCCCATCTTTAAGTAAAGCACCCATTAGCTTAATAAGAGAAGTTAATTTTCGGAGGCATTGTACCCCAAGGCGGATTATACAAAGTAAATCGCTAGAGCCCCTTGTTCCAACCCCAACGACAAGAACCGTCCCCTTAACCCAGCTACGTTTTTCCACTCTGGCATATAATTTTAATAAGGTTATTTTATAAAAAACAATATAAAGGGGATATATATATAAATGATTGTAGATGTTAATGTTTTTAACTTTACTGATATCACAACAGCATTAGTGAGCGCACAAGACGGAGATGTATTCAATTTTTTTATAATAAATGATATCAATTTCAGTAGTGTTGTTTTGATACAAAAAAATATCACCATTAACCTGATAAATAGCAGCGGCAGTAGTAGTGTTACACTTGCGATTACAAGTGGAGGAAGCTTTCGTCACTTTTCAACGTTAACAAACGGCAGTTTAACCGGAGTATCGATGAATGTAGGTGTAGGTATCATCCTTGATGGCGGAGGGACGGGCGGAGGTATATTAATTTTCGGTTCCAATTGTTCCCTAACGCTTGATGGCAGCACAATTACCAATTGCAGGAGTAGTGGCAACGGTGGCGGCATCCTGGTTCAGGGCAATATTAGTAGAAGCAGTCTGATCATGAACGCCGCGCTCATAGAAAACTGTTTTGCTGGTAGTGGTGCCGGTGTCTTTGGTGCTGACTGTGACATCGTGATGAACGGTGGGGAAATAACAGGCAACCGTGCGAACAACAGCGGTGGCGGTATTACCACAATAGCGGGAGGGAACAGTCTGGGTTCCACCCTTACCATTAACGGAGGAATAATCACCGCTAATTCTACCGTGGTGGCTTTCGGTGACGCAGGAGGTATAAACGCGTTTGACACCATCGTTACAATTCAAAACAGTGAAATAAGCAACAATTCGGCCGACGGCAATGGCGGCGGCATCTATTCAATGCCACAATCTTTGGGTAGCAATGCAAATGCGCTTGTTATCATGAACAGCACAATAATTGGCAACAGTATAAGAAATTTCGGCGGAGGTATTAGGGTACAGGGTGTTCTAGGCGAATTTTCAATTACAAACTGCTTAATTACTGAAAATAAGGCAGTCAGTGTTATAGCCGGCTCAAATCAAGGCGGTGGCATTTACTTCTCCAGTGGTTCCACCCTTACCCTGAGCGACGGCCAGGTGACCGGAAACACGGCGGGAACAGGAGGAGGCGGGATTTTTGTAAATGATGGCTCTATCCTTGTCCTTACAGGGATCGCTGAGGTAAGCGGAAACCAGGCGGGCCTTGAAGGTGGCGGCATTGATGCATTTTCCGGCTCTTCCGTTACCATCGAAGGAAACGCAAGAGTTATCAATAACCACGCAAACAGCAACGGGGATCCCCAAAATGCTACCCGTGGCGGCGGAGGGATTGCGCTTTTTGCATCGACCCTTACGGTAAATGCGAATGCGACCTTCAGCGGCAACTCATCTTTAAGCTACGGCGGAGCAATTTGGACTTTTCCGACATTCACTCCCATCTCAACTGTTACCATTACGGGCGGGACGATTGAAAATAATACAGCAAATTTTGGCGGTGGCATCTCCATGGGCGCCGTTCCAGGATTCACACCTACCTTAACGATAACCGGCGGCATAATTACGAATAACACCGCATTAACGGATGGCGGCGGCATCATTGCCATGGGTTCGCTCGTTTCAATTGCCGGCGCTGAAATAACAAATAATACCGCCGGTGGGGACGGCGGAGGTATATTTACGGATGAGCTCGCCAATGTAACGGTATTTGCCTCCGTTATATTCAGTGGAAACCTTGCGCTAACATATGCGTATTGGGCTATCACAAACGGGGGTGACAGCGATATATATAAGACGCATATATTTACAGAGCATTTCAGCACTTTCATCCCAAATCAGACGCCGCCACCGTTGGTATGGTCTTTTCTAAATGCTTATAACAATTACGACATCAACTATGTTAAGCCGGTGAAAATCGTAACAGTAAACTTTGTAGAGTTCAATAACCCCGCCCATGTGATACATTCAACCATTATTAACAGTTTTATTGGCGCCACGGTAATCATTCCGCCGTTTGAAACGTTTACGGACATCAATGGTACGCTATGGACATTGTTCCCTCCAGATCAGCCCGCACAAACAATACAATTAATCAATCCTGAGGCAGATTACGTCGTTACATTCACTTACGCAACAACACCTATATTCACGATAACACGTAGGTCTGTTAACGCCTGCTGTAAAGGCATTCGCATTGATTGCGATAACTGCTAACTGACCTGTCATCGGTAAAAAGCGCCACGTCTTGTGGCTTTACCGAAATGACCGACATCGTGTCTACCCTCCTGCAGGTCAAAGCACAAAGCCGAATCCGGAACTATTCCGCTGTAGTAAATGGATTTTCTATTGAAGCATTTATTAATATAGAAGTTTTTCAGTTTTATTTCAATTTACCCTATTGTTAAAACGCTTGTTTATTACCGTTATATAAACTATCGGAAGTGTTTAAAATCTTTTGTATCTATTTAATTTTGTTTAGTTGGTCACTTTTTTAATAATATTTGAAGTTGTATATTAACTTAAAAGTCACTCCACTTGAGGAGTGGTGCGAACTTTTTCACAAATTATCAAACTTTATTTTAAGCTATTTTCTAAAAGATTGTTGCTGTTAAAACATAAAAACAGTGTTAATCTACAAAATGTGTAGAATCAACTCTGTTTTTATGTTTGATATTTTGTAAATCGAATATTTAACTAAAGCACCTCGTTAGTTGAACAAGAACCATTATTTATATGACACATCATTATCCTACTATTAAGACAAAAGTAATGCTGGCTTTTCCATTTATCTAAAAATTATTTCCTTTACATCATTTTTTTGAGGTATGGAATCTTTCGCCATACAAAATGACTTAGCAAAAAACTTAGAATGATTCCTAAAAATGCCGTTATAAGAAATTTAGCCATGACCGGTATTGGTAGGTCATTCAATGTATATTGAAGGAAAACAACTACTGGCACATGGATGAAATAAACAACAAATACATTGTTTGATAACATCTTTGACCAACGATTAGTGCCGTTAATTTTTTCTCTAAATAAAATTAGAAGACCGATTACAAGCGAAATACGCAGTAACGTCTCAATGAATGATCGAGTCAACGAACCAAGGTTTTGTCCACCCTTTAAAAGAAAAGGATCTACCGTATTCCCTCCAAAATACAAAATAGTTACTATTAATACTCCAATAAAAAGCCAGATGTATCCTACTCTCGCGCTCAAAGTTAAAAACCATTTACGATGATTGACCATAATGCCTAAACAAAAGAAACTCACATACTGTGGTACATGTGCAAATTCTGTTTGAATAAATCCTACGAAAGCTGTCCAATGATCAATAGGAAACCAGATCCTTGTAATGAAAGTCACTAAACTAACGAAGCTATTTCGCATTATCTTACTTATATGATATAGATAATAAGTTAATTACTTTTTCCACTAAACCTGCCCCGGAACAAGCAAAAAGAGCCTTTTAAGCAATTCCTATTTTCAAGTATAGCACCCGTTAGCCATCCATGAAGCGCAAAAATCAGCTCTTCACCACAGAAAATGAAAGATGATTAAGTTCTTTCATGGGAGTTGAATAAGGGTACATAATAAATTTGATAATAAATCCTGCAATTTAATCGTCAATACTGTTATCAACGATATCCCATACAAGATGGTGATGTCCCTTAAAAGTAATTGGGGATTTCAAATGATATAGAGTCGATATCGTTTTCTTTTGAGTAGTACATACAAATACTGTCTTTATATTTTTGACTTTCATTAGGTAGAACAATAAAGCCTAATCTATTATAAAAGTCTGTCCCAATATCACTATACAGGAAAAAGTTGTTACAGTTTTCTTCCTGTTCTAATTTGTTCATTATTTCTTTGACTAATAAAAAAGCATATCCATTTTTTCTTGAATTTGCAGGAGTAGCGATTGATCCTATCCCTCTTACAATTAAGTCTTCTGAAGGGTTAAGTTTATATATGATGAGAGAACTTAATAATTCCTTTGTATCTGTTGCTTCAAGAACGTACCATTTCCCCTTCTTATACTTACTTGAATCCTGACACATTGTTATATATTCTTCTACTGGCATATCATTTCCCCAAACATCAAAGCCCATCATATAAATATCTATCATATCTTCTTTTGTTGCTTCTCTTATTTTTTTTCAAAATACCTCTCCTTCTGTTGTATTTGGTTATACATTCTTTTCGACTTTTCGATTATTACGACCTCTATTCTTATTGAGCTAACCTGCATCGTTAGTTGAATAAGAATAGAGCTGCCTAAGCAACTCAATGATCTTCAAGTAAAGCCCCCGTTAGCTTAATAATTTATCCTTTTATTTATCAGCACTTTTAAACATATACCTAATACCTTTACCCGCAAGTGGTTCATCTTCATATCTTGGTAATACATGAAAATGAGAATGAAATATATGTTGTCCTCCAATCACGCCACTACCTCCTTAATCCTAGCTTTTCGGTGTTCGGCATGTTCAATCCGTTAATTTTCTCTGCTATATGTAGAAAAGTATGAGCACCTTCATCTCCAAACTGTCTTGCGTCGGGAGCTTCACCGATTACAAATAAAATATTCTTTTTAAAATGTGGTGATTGCTTCATTATAATACTTCTTCTTTAATATGTTTAAATAAAGTAAAGAAAGCTATTTATTAACATCAATCTTTGGTAATTGTAGTATTGGTAGTTCCTCTAGCAATTAACAACCAATAAAACCCCATACAAATGAGTGAGATCAATCCTAAGATTATTAATATATTGCTATACAATGCTTCATTTCCTGTGCTTAGGTAATCTAACCAACCACCCTTTAAAGCTTTACTACTCATCATTGATGCGACATATGCAATTCCAATCGATGCCGCAATATTAAAACTTAAATTATAAAATCCTATGGCTGTACCCGATTTTTCTTCCGGAACAGCACCTACTAATGTATCAAACCACGGTGCATACATTAATGCAAAAGAACCCGCTAAGAAAGTCATACAAATTACTAAAATTACTTCGGAACTATTAACAAAAAATCCGCCAACTAGAAAACTAGCTGTAATTAAAGTAATTGCTATATATATACATTGTTCAGTACTTAAAAACTTGGCAATTTTACCAGATGTTGCTCCAATAGCAGCTGCTATAACGTAAACTGGAATAAACAATAATGAGATTGTATCTAAACTTAAACCGTATAGTTTCTCAAAAAGAAATGGAAACATGAATATATATGCTAACTGTAAAGTGTATAGTGGAAAGGTTATAGCAATCACCTTTAGAAAGAGCTTGTTCTTGAAAAAGGTGATGTCAATAAATCCTTTATCACTTTTAGAAATGAAAAGAATAAAGAAACATATAGCCACAATAAAAGTAATAAGATAGATCCAATTAAATTCTGATACATACATGATAAGGGAACCTGCTATACATGCGACTAGGAACAAGCCAACTACATCAATTCTGCCTTTTTTCATTTTCTCTTTTGGAAGAAGTTTCAATATAAATGGTAAGATAATTAGAGTTAATAAAGGAATTAAGAACAATACTGTCCAGTGAATATAAGTAGAAATAAATCCGCCGGCCATCATACCTAGCACCTGAGAAATCGCAAATCCCATAGTACTAAATCCAAAGAATTTTTTTTGCTCATGCACTGGCAAGTACTTTGTTACTGAAACAACATATAAGGTTTCTGCTGAAGCTAAACCAGCTGATTGAATCACCCTTGATATCACGATCATAATAAATGAATGTTGAAATATATATCCCATTAATGATCCGACACACATTAAAATGATTCCAATACTTAATAATGTACGAACGCTAATTGTATCAGTAAGAGAGGCATATACAACTGCCCCAATTCCAATGACTAAACTAGCAAGTGTTACTTGCCAACTTACAACTGAAGGTGATAATCCAAACTCTTTTGCTAAATCAGTTGATATGATACGGAAGGAATTATTTACAATTAAGGTAAAGATAAATAAAAGTAAAATAATAGGAACTGCCTTTTTAAAACGAATGGATTGATCAGACGCATTTTCATTTAATGTTTCCATCATTCAAGACCTCTCATTATAGAAGTTGTTATATTAGTTTTTCAACCCTTATTGAAATATATTTATTTCTTTTATCAGGATTATCTATTGATAGAAAAGTAGAGCTTGTATACCTACTAACTAGATAAAATAATCCTTAAAGCACCTATGCAAGTTCTAAAGCGATTTGGATCATTATCGTAAACGCTGTTTCTCTTTATTCAGTTGTAGCATGATCATCCTTTAGCATATGATCACTTACAGTTAAAATACAAAGCGCATTAACTCCTGGGCAGTCTGCATAAATTAATAAACCAGCCACCTCCATATTCCCACATTGCATACCCACATCTACCCACTTTTGGTTTTATTTAAATTTACATCAAAAAAATATCAATATTAACACATACTTGGCATTCTCATACCCGTTCCCATGACTGAAATACTTTTTCCATTATATTACCTGTATACCCAAACATATTGCGAACTGAATTAAACCGAACAGCATCTTCTAAAAATTCTCTGCAATAAATTTCGCTCTTATCGGGTCTCCTGGTAAAAGAATAGTATCTGCGATTTCTACTCCATTAGATTTAATGTCTGGTGTTTGTTTACAAGTTGTACTCATTTGAATTGCTCCTTTTTCTCAGTCAAACTATTCTTTCAGTCTGAAAGATTGTAATAATTTTTAATTTTGATCAAATATTAGAAAAGACCTTAATCATTAGATTTATTTAAATAATGGACATACTTAAAGTTTTGATTTATTAAAATGAACCATTGTCTTTATTTCATCTAATCGTATAATCACTTGTCTAATTTTTATTTTTTTATCATAGCACTTGTATGATTATTAAACAATTTAAAAAATAAAAAAGTATTGATTTCTAATTGAAATACAATACTTTCTTAATTATTTCCTATTAACTTATCATTATTTATTCGTAACATTGATAATTATATCACTCGAATTTTCCGGAATATAAAACTTATTCACTAAAAGAGGATACATTTCATTAACATATAAGCTTTCAAATAAAATATTGCCTTTATCGCCACCAACAATGTTTTTCGTATCAGCATCCTTTGTTCCATTTGATCTTTTTATCTCTATCGTTGCTGAACTAGCAATTTCATAGACTTTGCTATCCAACATGTCTAATAGTTGTTTATCATCATTTAAATCAATTCCTAGCTCAGAAACCGTCTCAATACTCATGTAAGTAAAAGCAAAAGCAACTTCCTTCCCCTCACTTTTATACCACCTTTTAATAGCAACTACTGCTGCGCTCTTTCTTAATAAGATTTTTGAAGTGTAATCGCTACTTGTATCTAACCTATAACTAATACTGACATTATCTATTTTACTTGTATGGCACTTATATATAGGATTCCCCATTTTTTCTAAACCAGACTTTTTTTTATTTGATACTGGTTTTGCAACATAGTTACCCTTACCTTGAATATTTGTTAATAAACCATCTTCTTTTAAGAGTGCAAGCGCTTGACGCAAAGTCATTCTACTTACATTAAACATTTTAGCCAATTCGACCTCTGAAGGAAGCTTATTATCAATTGCAAAAACACCATCCATTATCATCTTATACAACTCATCATAGACAGTAATAGAAAGAGGCTTTTTTGCCATTTTACTATTTCTAATTTTAATTTCCATTCTTTCACACACCTATATATTAATGTTAAAACAGAATATTTTTCATATTTATTTATTAAAAAAATAATATTTGTATTTTTATTATAACATGTGGATAAATTCGAATGAAAGGAATCCAAATTCCACTCTTCTATACCTACAATTATTCCTATTTCCAGAATAAAATATTACGTCACATATTAATTGGTCCAACCAGTCCGTGATCGTTAGAGAAAAGGCGATAAGGAAAGGGAAGTTTATTTTAATACACGTTGCGACATATGGCTTAAACGCAATTTAGAAAGCCGGGATGACCATAATCCTGCCATCTTTGTGACAGCAAGGCAACCACATAAAATGAGTGTCGCCCAGATGCGATACTTCATCAAGAGGATCTCCAATCGCGCTGAAATTAATAAAGAGATTCATCCACATCAACTTAGACATAGCTATGCAACTCATTTGTTGAATAATAGGGCTTCAATTGAAGTCATACAAAGTCTTATGGACCATGAGAAAAGTGAAACCAGCAGGATATACGCTCAATTAAGCGGGAGGCTAAGGAAAGAGTATTATCAGAAGTATTTTTAAATGTAAAAGTAGCAACACCTAAAATAGAATAGGGTTGATTCCTGATTTACCTTTCAACTCAATATAAAAAGTTCAACCAGAAAATTCTGGCTGAATTATATAATACGAACCCCCCGTTAGCCATCCATGAAGCGCAAAAATCAGCTCTTCACCACAGAAAATGAAAGATGATTAAGTTCTTTCATGGGAGTTTAAGAAGAAGTTGTTTTGAAATTAAAGGACAGTACTCATAAAGAGTTTAGGTGCATTTCTATAGACTTTGCCTTATCATAGATCAATTTTTTTAACATTTCAGGACTAATAGAATTAATTGATTGTCCAAATTTCAAAAAATAGTTAGCTATAAAATCTTCCTCTGCTTTATTAAAATAGCCAGTTATTATGAAATTTTCATTGTCACTTTGAAAGTACCATAATAAATCCTTCTTCAACTAACCTGCTCCGTTAGTTGAAGAAGATAAAAATGGGATTCCGCAGAGATTCCATCTTGAAGTAAAGCCCTCGTTAGTTTAATAAGAACAGCGACACTTCTTCAACAATCGCGCCCGATTGTTGAATTAGTTGATAAAATCAAAAATATCAGTTTCTATTGTCCATTCCAAACGTCTTATCCACTCCTGTTGCACTTCTAATGGCGCATTTTTAATCTTATGTAGGATTTTCCATACTTTATAAACACAATAACCCTTTAATGTTTCAGAAGATAAAAAAATAGGGTTATTGGTTTTATATTGTTCAATAAAAACGCTGTTTAATGAATCCGCTTGTTTGGGATAGTGAAGTTTGGTAAACCAGCATACCCAACCTACATCATTTAAAGGGTTCGCCCATTCAGACCACTCCCAATCTAAAACAGTAAGGACGTTATCTTCGGTGTATAATACATTGTGCATTCCATAATCACCATGCGTTAAAACCCAATCCATTTTAGAATCATTGATTTTTTGTAATATCACTTTAGATTTTCTTTTTAGTTCTTCAGGAACAAAATCTAAACTCATTTTTATAGCGTGTAAGTCACATTCTTTTATTCCATTTGAGCTAAAATTATATTTTTTGGAATGTATGTTTTTAGCAAGAGATTTACCTAAACTTTTATATAACTCTTTTATTTTTTCAACACCGTTATCATCAAAAATTGCTTGACCATTTTTCCCTTCTCGGTATTCCATTACTGTTATTTGATTATCATTGGTTTCCAAAAGTTCATAAAATTTTGGTGCTATTCCTGTTTCTTGAATTAATTTCAAACAATTTATTTCATTATAAATATCCTGGCTAAAAGTATTAGCCACTTTAACAACTAATAAAGGATGTGTCCCATCTAATAAATAAGTTGTATTTGTATAACCTCCAGTTAAACGAGTGGGAGAAAAATTACCATATTTATTTTTTAATTGCCTTTTTATTAGTTGTTCTGTCAAAATAACACTTCCAATCCTTCATTTAGTATTTCAATATTGCAACGATAAAAAAAACCTCTTTAAAATAAACAAGAAAAACCCTTTCGGTTCTTAAATTAAGAGGCCATTTCATAAAGAAAGATTCATTTATCATTAAAGAATAGCGCCCGATTATTGAATAACTTTTAACTTCTATTAGCTGGTTTAATTGAATAAGGAATTAGTATTTATTACTTTTAATTATCTAATTTTCTTTTAATCAACCCAACCCATTCACCTCTCTTGAAACACCGGAACCACAAAATGAATCAACCTTTATACAAATAATTCATCAGGCTTAAAGACCCATTCTTACTACCAAGGTATTTTGATAAAATCAAAAATATATTGTTAAACTACAATAAATATGCTTAAAGCACGGAGTGAAAGAATGAATACCTTTATAAAAGTTCTTTTAACTATACTTGGGGTTTTTGTATTATTGATTGCAAGTATCGCGTTATATTTTAGTGACTTTTCTGAAAAACGCAAAGTTAAAAAGTATGCAGAAGATACATATGGCTATGATGTAGAGATTAAACAATTATATAGAACAGGGATTGGTTCTGATTATGAATACGTTGTCTTTCCAAAAGATCATCAACATTTAGAATTCAAAATCATACTAAATCCTTATTCAGATACGATAACAGATAACCATGCAAGGGCCTTGGAAGCGGATAAAGCATTGCACAAATTGGATAAAGTGATTCCAGCTATTGAAGACCTCGGGTTTCAAGGTCCAGACTATACTAATAAGGAGATCAGCATACTCTTTTCGGATGAAACGAAAAAGCATGCTCTTTATTTATATACTGCTGCTCCAATTGAAATGGCTACCTTTGAAAAAAATGAATTGGACCGTTTCTTTGAATTGCAAAATTTAATAAAACAAAGTGGCGCTCCCATTACCTATGTGGTCGTCGAAGACATGAGGGGACCTGCTGATAGCAACTCCATTTTGTTCTATATGAAAGATGTACAAAGTACTAACACGAAAGAAGATTTCTTGTTACAGTTAAAAAAAGCTAACCGCGGTTTGAAGTGAGGTAAATACTATCTTACAACAGTCCTTTTCAGAAAAAGATATTAACCACATACGATTGTTTACTAAATAGACATACTCACGAAATGCATTACCTAAGTTTCTTCTAAGAAGTTACTTGGTAATGCATTTTTTCAAACGTTGGTTAGCTTAGTATGTAAGCTAGACTGTCCTTTGAACATCATTATCTAGGTCGGTCCATAAGACTATTTCTTGGGTGGTATTGCTCCACAATATGGCCCGATTATTGAACTAAAGTTAAACAACGCTCTTCAACTAATCTGCTTCGTTAGCATAAGAAACGCCCGTTTTTATGATACAATCGCTAAAGAAAATTTATTACTTTTAATCCTTAGGAAAAATACCTGATGTAACTCTATTTAATATTTTTCTTAATGGCCATTGGCACAAAGATATTGTGATGATTATTAATAAAATGAAAACAACTAATTGCATAAAGCGACTTGAAAATTGTCCAGCAATCCAATTACCTCCATAATATATACAAATAAACCACAAAAACACTGTAGAAAGATAGACAAAAGAAGCGAGAATTAATTGTTTAGCCTTTAATTGTCTTATTGATTCTCTATTTTTGTGTATAAGATTGATTGCTACGACTATACAGTAAGCTATAATAATATAATTAAACACACAAATCCGCCCTCCCTTTATTGAATCTTTTTTCTCAAAAATATCCATATTATAAAGTTTTCTTTTCAACTAAGCTGCCTCATTAGTTCAATTAAGAAAAAAGAGCTGTCTAAACAGCCCAATGAACTTCAAGTAAAGCCCTTCATTAGTTGAGAAGGAAATCATTGTCTATATTTACTCATTGTTTGTCCTTATTCCACTTGTATGGAGTTTCCGCCCATTTAAATAACAGTAAAAACAAGAATGTTATAAAACAGATCATTATGTTATTTGTCCAATTAATCTCTTTGCTAGTAATAAATTGCCCAACGGTTAATACCACAAAATATATTAAGGGAAACCTAATGCTTTGCCTAAACATAATATCACCGCCTTCATTCAGATATTTTCACAAATTTTAGTTATTAAACTAAACTCCTCCATTTCAATTTCCCTCTTTTCACCTCTTATCCCTAAACTTTAATACGGACGAAAGGGATAAAAGTTCCAATTTTGAATAAAATACACATCTTTAATAAACAAAAATCTTTGGCTGCTTATTGAACTAATCTGCTC
Organism: Lysinibacillus sp. NPDC059133; assembly: GCF_042755925.1. Lineage (NCBI taxonomy): Bacteria > Bacillati > Bacillota > Bacilli > Caryophanales > Bacillaceae > Lysinibacillus > Lysinibacillus sp. NPDC059133. Next base: position 12,225 of record NZ_JBHZDH010000082.1, read on the forward strand.
CGTTAGTTGAAGAAGATAAAGATGGGATTCCGCAGAGATTCCATCTTGAAGTAAAGCCCTCGTTACTTTAAGTACATTTCTTCACAAACTTAATAGGGTGCGATTGCTTTTATTAAGGCTGTTTTGATTGTTGCTCTCTTGAAAATACTGAATATGGTTGAATATAATGCATTTTCAGGAGGCGTTCAATAATGTGGAGATATGTATATGAAGCAGTCGGAGAATTAGGAAAAGCAGATCAACTAGCCTTATTTAAGGCAATGAAACAAGATCTATATCCAAAAGAAGAAAATAAAATGGAAGAATTACTTCCTAAGATCAAGGAGTCTCGCTTTTCGTCTGGTTTAGGTTGTCTTCATTGTGGAAGTACTGCCGTAAAACGTAATGGTAAATATCGTTCTAGACAAAGATATTTATGTAAGGATTGTGGAAAAACATTTAATGATATGACAAATACGCCTTTTTCAGGTTCGCGTTATCCGGAAAAATGGATTGAATACATTAAAATGATGATAAACGGTGTTACATTACCGAAGATTTCAGACTCTTTAAAAATTCATATATCTACCGCTTTTTATTGGAGACATAAGATTTTAAACGCTTTAGGAAGTCACAGCTTCAACCAATTATCTGGCATCATTGAAAGTGATGAGACTTTCTTTCGTGAATCTTTAAAAGGTCGTAGATTTACACATCGTAAACCAAAAAAACGAGGAGAAAAGGATGAAAAACGAGGGATTTCAAATCAGAAAATTGCTGTAGTTGTAGCACAAGATCGAAATAACAATATTATTGCGAGGATGGCGGGTAGAGGTCGTGTAAAAGCAGAAGAAATTAATGGGGTTGTCGGGGATTATATAGCCCATTCTTCTTTGTTATGCACGGATACCGCTACCAATTATAAAAAATTTGCAGCAGCAAAAAATCTTAAACACGAAACAGTTAATCTTAATCAAAATCAACGAGTAAAAAAGGGATATTCCATATACAACACGTTAATAACTTCCATCGCCGTTTGAAAGGATGGATGGAACGATTTCAGGGCGTTGGTACGTATTATTTGGATAGTTACCTTTAGTGGTATCGTTGGCTTGAGTTACATAAAAACTTGGCATTTGAAAATCGGGTAGAGCAAATGCTTATTTCAACTTGTCAAAAATCTAACTATTTCACAATTGAAGCAATAAGAAAAGGCAAAGAGCACCATTTATCAGATGCTTTTTAAGCGGATTCAGTGGTTTACTGTTATTCAATTAGCGAAGCAAAAAGAGGTTTTCGCTGAATTAATATGGTTAATTTGATAAAATGTGGAATTTTTTTATTGTTTCTCCTTATAATATAATATACAATATATAAGCGTGTGTTTTTATACTACTAGATTTTTTGTAAGTAAAAGTGTGGGGTGGTTAATTGAATTTTATTACTTGGTCAATTATTGCAGCAGAAATTGGTTTTTGGATTGTTATAATACTCGGTCTAACTTTACGTTATGTATATAACTTTAAAAAAATGGGATCGTTCTTTTTACTTCTAACACCCGTGATTGATTTGTTTCTGTTAATCGTAACTGCTATAGATCTATTAAAGGGTGGAAATGCAACTACGTCTCACGCAATTGCTGCTATCTATTTAGGTGTGTCGATTGCTTTTGGAAAGAGTATCGTTCGTTGGGCTGATGAAAGGTTCTTATACTACATAAAAAAAGAGGGAACAAAACCTGAAAAAAAGACTGGTTTTGCATATGCTCGTAATTCTTTGAAAGGGTCTTTTCAGCATTTATTTGCATATATCATCGGAGCAGGATTTTTATTAATATTGATATACCTAGTAAATGATGCGGACCGTAGCTCTAAACTTTTTGAAACACTAAAAGTATGGTCTTTAGTACTGGGAATTGATTTTATCATATCTATTTCATATTTCATTTGGCCACGAGGAAAATAGTTATTTTACATAGAAGTAAGTAAAATATTTTAAAAATAATGAATGTTTTTTCTTCAACTAACCAGAGCTTTCGTTAAATTTTCGATTCACGAAATATCAAACCGAAAAGACAGACTTATCCTACACATTTTGTAGATTAAATCTGTCTTTTAGTTTTAACAGCAACAATCTTTGAGTAAACAGCCTTTATTAAACAATCGCACCCGGAAGTTAAGTAACTTTATTTGACTTTCTGTTTAAACACTCGTCACGAAATGGCAAATCGGATTTTCAGCCTTGCGGCATTTTGCTTATATCCATATACAACGCGTTCCACCGATGACCGTCCGGATCTTCAAAACCGCAGCCGTACATCCAGCCACCCTTTTCACCCGGCTTGCTGAATACGGTGCCGCCGGCACGTTCAGCTTTCAAGGCGAACTCATCAACTTCATCCCTGGAGTTCGCCCCCAGAGAGAATAACACTTCAGTGCCCTGCCACGAATCTGCAACCGCATTACCAGCAAAACCGCGGAACGCGGATTCCGGGAAGATCATCAAAACAACCTGATTGTCTCCGACAATCAAACTGAATGAGCCTTCTTGACTCACATACTGCTCATTCAACCGAAAACCGAGCTGCGTATAAAACTCCTTTGCTCGTTTTGGTTCTCGCACTGGCAGGTTCAACCATAATTCTCTCGACATACCTAACAACCTCCTGATATAGAGATGCAGTAATCACTCTCACCCCTATATAAATTCAAATTCAATGCTTATTATAATCTTTCCTTCTTGTTTGGAAATTAATCCTTCTTCAACTATTCTGCTTCGTTAGTTCAATAAAGAAAAAAAGAGCTGCATAAGCAACTCAATAATTTTCCAATAATGCACCTTTTTGTTTAATAAAATTTTGAAACA
>NZ_JBHZDH010000083.1:0-14821 GCF_042755925.1 Lysinibacillus sp. NPDC059133
GAATTTAAATAAGCTGCCGCCTGCAAAATACAGACAGCAGCTTCAGAAAGTTGCCTAACCTTTTTTAAAATGTCCTTTACAAAGGGTACATATTACTTTATGACAGCCCTTTTTATTTTTTCATGACACTAAATATAAGTATTTGTTATTTAGATACAACTTCTATGACAGCTGATTCAATTTTGTTTCTAGCCTTATCTTTAGCCACAACAGTTAGGTTAGTGCCAGCTTTTTGGGCTTTAATCTTCACAGTGATTTTCCCTTTTGAATTTGCTTTTGCTTTTGCTTCCCCTAATAATGTTTGCCCGTTATAAACTTGTACAGTAGCATCTTTTTCAGTTGTACCTGTAACTGATTTAGATTTTGCTGTTACTTTATCTCAAAAATAGAATTGAGAGAATGTTTCAACTTGACTACTTACTTTCGAAGTTGGATCTAAGAAAAGTCGTGCATCTGGTTCGTACTCTTATATTATTGACTAAAGATTTTATCAGTTTCAGGTAACATTGTCATTTCTATATTAAATTCGCTGTAAGAAGATGCTAGATATGCAGAATTTAATTCGAAAACAACTACCTTATCCAACTCCATATGTTTAAAATAATAACTAATTCTACTCCAGTATTAATTTGCAAATTAAATATTCATTGGATTACATATTATAGTCGTCAATAATCGAAATCGTTTTATTTGCCACTTCACTACCAAGTGATGCATACAATTTCTTATCGCCAATTACATAAAATTCTTCTTTAGCTCGTGTTGCTGCAACATTCATCATATTTGGATTAGAAACAGCCCATTCTGCTGCCCCACTGCTATTAGAGTCAGCTCCAAGAACGAAATAGACAATTTTTGCTTCTTTCCCTTGAAAAGTATGAACAGTTCCAACATTCGTTGTTTTCCCATTTTCTCGTTTCGTGAAGTTAATTTCATCTAAAACTCGTGCAAGATTATAAGCTACATTTCTAAATGGGGATATAACATAGATTTCGTCCACTAAATGTGGATTTTCCTGCAAACGTTTTTCAATCAGACTTTTCAGTAAGTCAGCTTGTTCTTTAACAAATTTGTCATTTGCTTTTCCGGTTGAATTATACCATTGTGATTTTCCTTGTGACTCATCTTCTGTTTTACCTTGTACCATCAGCCCATCATACGATAGTTCATTTGAAATCGTAAACATCGGATAGTTCGAACGTCTGTGCACCCAAAGTGGTATACCAATCCATTCATCATCATTTTTTTGGAAACCATACTGGCTTGCGGCATCCACAATTGTTTGAGTAGATGCATCAGCAGAGACAAATTTTTCATCAACTTTGTAATATCTTCCAATCAAATTCAGAACATTTGAGTCTAACGTCATTACTGGTTTTATTTGTGAGGGATCCCCAACAACCATAACCTTTTTACTTCTATAAATTGCGCCAACACTAGCTTGCGGTAGTGCTTGACCAGCCTCATCTATGAATAGATTACCTATTGAATTTTCATTAAGATTTTTAAACATACGACCAAAACTCGCAAAAGTAGTGCTGACAATAGGGATTGTGAAATTCAACCATTGCCATGATTCTGAAATTAACTGATGTCCATTCTCTTTTCCTATGTATTCAGACTGTTTATTCCAAATAATCCTTGCCGCTTTCAAACTCTTTCTGTTTTCATAAAGGAATTGCTTTCTAACTTTTAAGGCAGAAATAAATAACTCTGATTGTAAAATACGGAACTGCTCTGTAAACCATGGATTAGACTTTTGAAGTTCATCATATGATAGTGAAAAATCCAGTTCCTTTATACCACTTTGAAATTTAAGTTTTTCCAATAACACAATTTCTTGTTCCAATTTTTTTAAATCATTTTTTTGAGTAGTCATCCATCGACCGAAGTCAGCTTTTGTGTCCTGAATTTGTTTTTGAGCATACTCACTTTTTGTAACATTTTCCTTTAACCCATTTTCGAGTTGCATGCGGTCATTCAACAATTTAGTTTTTTGTTGAGAAAGTTGATTTAAATAGTCATTCGCACTATTGAGATTCTTGAAATACTGCTCGACTTTTGATTTATTAAATATTTTCTGAAACCATAAAAAACTTGGCTTTTGTGAAGTAACTACATCATAATTCCTTTCTGCTTGAACTTGTACATTAGTTAAATTTTCAATTTCAATAGAAGCATTCGATAAATTTTTTTGCAGATTTACGCTTTCTTGTCTCAGTCTTTCAAGTTCACACTTCGCTTCTTTTTCCTGTGAAATTAAATTTGTTCGTTTCTTCTTTTCTTCTTGTTCAAAAGTAATGAATTGCTTCTTATGCTTGGTTTTTAATTTTCGAAGAGAATACATTTTTTCACTATATTCTTGCATTTTTTCTCTTTCAATTTTTAACTCATCATAGAGACGTGAGAATTCTTGATATACACCTGTATTCGCATGATAATTTTCTGCTAAATCTTTTTCAATTACTTCAATGTTTAAAAGTAATTTGTTAATGTTTGTTGACGCTCCACCTTCTAACGAGAATGTACCCCAATTTTCTTCATTTAAAAGCTCACTTATAATGTTACGATTCTTTCCGAAACCTTCACCGGTTAATTTAGAATTAGAAATATCTTTGAAATAATTCGCTTGCACTAGTTGATTTTGAAAATCTTCAGCAATCTTTTCTTTCTTTGGTAACTCCTTAACAATATTTTGGACTGCCCCATTGTTTGAACTTGCAACAATAATGTTTTTATCTGAAATGGATTGCGGTAAAACGCCAAGTTTAGCATTTTTCCAATAAACTAGACTACCTTGAATATTTTTATTAGAAAGCTGTGAAATTAACGCTGCCTGTTGTACTACTAAATCAGCAAAGATATCTTTCAACAGTGTTGTTTTCCCTGTTCCTGGTGGCCCATTAACACTACGAATATCATTTTTATCATTTAAAGCTAGGTTTACCGCTACCTGTTGCATGAATGAAAGTGGATTATCAGGATTACTTGGGAAACGTCCTAACGGATAAAATTTAGGTTGTAAAGCAATTGTCTCGAAAATATGTAAGTTAAAATTTTCTGATTCTTTATTGCTATCTAGATTTTTCCTATCTCCAGAAAAGCCATTAAAATATCGATCCAAATTTTTATTAGTGATTGTCTTTGCTTTTTTCAGATCTTCTATAAAGAACGAATGTAGATTTACATCTCCATTATCCAAATTTTTCACAAATTTATAGCGAAAGTTTTCTGTGGAAACATTATACTTTTGTAAAAGTTCAGACATTGTGATATTAAAGTCCTCATCAAATTTCCTGTTCAAATCTTCTCTAAATGAGTTCTCAACTTTTAGAAAATCTTTCGGTAAATCACCATGTTCGTGGATATAACCGCTCATCGTAAAGAACAATTTGTCTGCTATAAAATTTAATTGGTTATCAAAATATAAAGAGAAGGTGAATTTGTCAGAGTTACTAACTTCTTCATAGGTTTTAGCAATCTTGTATTTCTCCCTCAATATAGCAACAACTTCTTGAAAATTGAAAATATCAAAATATAATACTAAGCCCGACTTCTTAAAGGACTTATCTGATACATTTTGTTGTTCTTTTTGTTTAGTTAAAAAGTCTGAAAAAAACTTATTCCAGTCCTCCTCCTTTGTAGTATGTAAAGGCTTTAGCGATTTATCTTTTTTATTAATAGAACCTTCTGATAGTTGCTCTATCGTAATCCAAGCATTTAAAATATCTTTTCTTCCATTCATGTTCTACCTCCCATTAGTATTCATATAGAAAATTTGATTTATAAGCTACATTTGTGTATTGCAAAATAAAAATGCAGAATTTTTCATAGACAAAATTAGGTTTCAACTAAAAGTCTTTATAACAAATGATATTGTTTGGATGTAACGAGGCTAATCTATTTCGTCGACTTTATATCATTTATTTTACATTTTCTTTATCATAACAAATTTCAAAATTCCCATAAAGGTTGTATTTTACTCAAAAGGCGCGACTTATAATCTGTTATTTCTTTTTATCAATTATAAAACCGCACTTATTTATGATACGGTTCACCGAAACTAATATGAAAATGTATTGCCTATTTTCTACTTTAAGTACATTAATTCATGAGCTATTTAAGGAATGATGAAAGGTGCATAATTTAAACGTTAGATGTTAATTTTTCTCCCCCAAAAAATACCATCTCATCTGCAATTACAAAATAATTGACACTAAATGAAAATCCATCATTATTCAAAACGCCCCTGTCTTTCAGTAAGCACCCATTTTCGTACATAGCCCATTTTTTCCTGAATATTTTCGACTGTTTTTTCACTTTGAAATGCCTTTTGCATGACGGTATAGCGCAAATCCGTGGCTCTTACATTTGTGCCGATATCCTTTGATATCGTTTGGAAAATTCGCTCAATTGTTTTTGTTGAGATGGCTTTTGATTGACTAGCCTCGCTAACCCAAAGCCATTCTCCTAACTTTTCTTTATGTAATTCCTCTGTAGCCTCTTTATAGTGCGCAAGCATGTCCATTACTATTGAAGAAAGCTTTATTTCTCTACGACCATTTTGATTAGCAATGTAAATCAGCGATGAGTCGAAGTGAATATGAGACCATTTCATACGTACAAGCTCTGCTGGCTTACATCCTGTTTCCATCAGTATTTGGACAATGCAGCCATTACGTCTTGCTAGCCAAGCATGCTCCGTTGTTTTAGCGTATTGAAAATAAGTTGGCCAGACATTCGCAATTTGCATCAATTGCTTCTTTGTCAGTAATGTCAAAGCCTCTTTCTGTCTCTTTTTTGGCTGTAAAATGCCCTCATAGTCGAAAGGCTCCACCCACTCTCTTAAAAAGACAAAGTCTACAAAGCCTCGTAATGTAGCAATTTTATGATTAAACGTGTTGACATTTGCGTAGGTCTCTTTCAAATAATTACTATATATAAATAACAATTCTTTTACATGATGATCTACATACAAGTAGTTATTGTCATGAGCAAACGCTAAAAATTGCTGTCCATCTATATTGTATTGCTTTTTCGTAGCAGCACTTTTCTTCAAAGAGTTTAAAAGTAAAAAATAGCTATTCCATGCTTCCACTAGTGTGACCATCTTGCGACCTCCTTAGTAACTGTGCGTGTTTTATTTAAGTTTACTATATTTTCGGGGCGTTAGTTTATAATTCATTCATATAAATTGTAATGTCGGATAATCTGTAGCATTTATACACTATCATACTTCTCGTGTTCAAATGCTTCTTTCAAAATGAGGAAACAAATGATCCTATAGCAGTGTCCCACATCTTTTGTTTTCTTACAATAGTAATTTTTCGCACTCTGTTGTAGTACAATTTCTTTAAAATGACATTATTCTTGTATAACTAGGCTAATTTACATGAAAATTCGTATAATTTAGTGTTTATTTCCGTTTGTGTTATATAATAAGAGTATCAACTATAACATGTAGGGGGCTTTTCAAGTATGCAAGTAAAAACAACTCGACTTGAAGCAGAAGACGCAAAAATTATTTATCAAGAAACAGCTGGGCTAGCGATTATTACGATCCATCGCCCGCAGGCTAAAAACGCACTAACAGCAAATATGTGGGATCAATTAGCTAAAATTGCCCTACAAGTATTAGATAATCCGAAAAATAAAGTATTGATTTTACGCGGCTCTGGCGAAAATTTTACGGCTGGTTCTGATATTAAAGAATTCAACGCCATATCCCTTGAAAAAGCCGAAGAAGCGTTTGTACATATGGAAAAAACGATCTCCACAATTGAGCGTTTACCAATTCCAACGATTGGCGTCATTAATGGTCCTGCAATGGGTGCTGGCTTAGAGCTTGCATTAGCTTGTGATATTCGCATCGGCTCTGAAAAAGCAAAGCTCGGTATCCCTGTCGGTAAATTAGGGATCACCTTAAATAACAAATTTGCACAGCGTTTAGTTCAACTAGTTGGCCCTTCTACAACAAAGGATTTAGTGTTTACAGGTCGTATGTTTAAAGCTGAAGAAGCCTTTAAGCTTGGTATGCTTAACTATTTAGTAGCTGAAAAAGACTTAAATAAATACATGATTCGCATGGGTAAGCTTGTTGCAGGCATGTCACCTGAATCTTTACTAGCTGTGAAGCAATCTGTTCAAGAATGTGTGGACAGTGTACCAACATTATGGCAAGGTTCAACACCGTTTGTCGGAAAGGATTTTGCGGAAGGTTGCCGTGCCTTTGTAGAAAAACGTCAGCCACAATTTACACGTCAATCAAAATAATAAAACAGGTACTCTGCTCGCCCCTCTTGCGAATGGAGTACCTGTTTTTTAGGTTTTTCTCTTTATTACTACCGACTTAATGTGGAGATGAATTGCATCTAGTTCATACCCAAAATGCTGATAAAATTCCTTCTGTATCGTTTTTTGTAATGCATACAATCGATCTGGTATGGAATAAGTAATAGGGAGCTTAAGCTGTAATGTAATCGTAGCTTGCGCTAAATCGCCTAAAACGAATTGGACGTGCTCGACTTTCTGTACAATATATTGCTTTGCACAGCAATACGTTAGTAGCTGCACATAAACATGCTTAGCAATTTCGATATACTCTTGTTGAAAATCAGGTCGAACAATTGTCGTTTCCCCTATTTTTTCACGCTTTGGAGAAAAAATCTCTATCCCTTTTTGAACGATGCGTTTAAAAAAGTTTTGTTCGACTTGACGGTAAGGTATTGGCATAACATGCTTTCCTTGCGTCTGTCGAATAAAGCGAGCTTTTGCAATTTCCTTTTGAGAACGTACATCCTCAACATAGTAATATGTATCGATTGGACCAAGTTCAAGCTGTCGAGCTATCGTTTTTGTCATTTTATCGGACGTGCCGATCAGTAAAATTGACTGTACTTTATATGTATCAAGTGCTTTTTTTACTTCATCACGATGTGTATCATCTGTAAAAATGGCTCGACGAACGGCTGTGATCGTATTTTTCTCAAATTTTGCGGAGATTCCAGCTACTTTCACACCATTGACAATGAGAAGACCATCATCAATAAGAGCCTCTACCCCGATTTTATGGGCGAAAACTAGTGCGCTTGTACTTTTCCCTGTTCCACTTGGACCACTTAAAGAATAAACATTCATGACTGTCAGCTCCTTTCTATTTCATGATAGCAGAAACGTATCACTTTTTCCGTCATATAATATTGTTTCCATCATTATCAATTATGCCTCGGCATAATTGCGTCAGGAATCGGCTTTGTGCCTGCACAAAGCACTCCTTTCCGATTCTGTGACATCCGCCGGAGGCTTTAACTTCTTTCAGCAATTTGCTGAAAGAAGTTAAATTATTTCCGCTAGTCTATGCACACATCTTCTTTATTATAGAAATATATTCTTTTTTCAGAATAACTTTCCCTTTATATGCTTTAGTATGATAAAATGTGTACTACTATTCTGTTATAGAACTATAAGGAGTGTACTAGTTTGAAAATCGTACCATCAAAAAAAATGTCTTTATTTACACCAGCAATTTTCGGAGATTTAAAAAATCATGCTAAGCAACAAGAAGCGAAAGGCATGAAAATGATTGATTTAAGCTTAGGTAGCCCTGACCTTCCCCCAGACGCTAAAATTCGCGAGCATTTATCGTATAGAGCAGGTTTAGCAGAATCCTACGGCTATACATTAACAGGCACGCAACGTTTTTATGAAGCTGTTAGTCGTTATTATAAACGTCGTAGCAATGTAGGTTTAGATCCCGCTTCTGAAATCATTCAAACGATTGGCTCTCAAGAGGGATTAGTACATTTACCAATCGCCTTTTGTGATCTAGGGGATATCGTATTATCCACAAACCCAGCTTACGTGGCCTATGATGCAGGAATTCATCTAGCAGGCGCAACACCTTACTATATGCCTCAAACAGCTGACAACGATTATTTACCAGACTTAGATGCTGTTCCTGAAGAGATTGCGCAAAAAGCAAAACTATTAATTTTAAACTTACCAGGTAATCCTGTGCCTGCAATGCCTTCATTAGCCTATTTTGAAAAAGTCATTGCCTTTGCGAAAAAATACAACATCATCGTTCTACATGATGCAGCATACTCTGAGTTCTACTTTACTGGTGATGCCCCAATTAGCTTCTTAGCCACTCCTGGCGCAAAAGAAGTTGGAATGGAAATTAACTCATTATCGAAAAGCTTTAGCCTTGCTGGTACACGTATCGCTTATATCGCGGGTAACGCTGAGATGATTTCGATCTTAAAACAATTAAAATCAAATTTAGATTTCGGTATTTTCGAACCAATTCAAGATGCTGCAGTCGTAGCGCTTGATAACGCGGAGGAAATTACAGCAGGCTTACGTGCAACATTCTCAGAACGCCATAAAACATTAATGAACGGCTTACATACATTAGGATGGGATGCAGCTCCTTCTGAAGGTGGCATGTTTGTCTGGGCAAAATATCCATACGATATTGACTGTACAGAGCTAGCCTTTAAACTAATTGAACAAGCTGGCATCGTGACAGTTCCTGGTACAGTATTTGGCTCGGCTGGACAAGGCTATTTACGTTTAGCCTTAGTACAACCAAAAGAATTGTTGCAAGAAGCTGTTGATCGTTTAGCAAAAGTGCAAGTTACATCACAAAAATAATCATCTAAACAACATGCAAACCCTTCTAACTTTAATGGTTGGAAGGGTTTTTACTATTGCTTATTCGTTAAAATTGGCGGGGATTTTCACTAACACATAGTCTCCAGTCCACATTTGTGTCGACACAATCAAGCTTTCGCCATGTCTTTCAAAGAAGAGGCCATTCCCCTCCTTTTGTTTAAAAATCCAACCATTTTGATCAAGCATTTCTTTAATCATTTCATCAGCTGCGGATATATTTCCCTTTATTCCATACCATTCTTGACCGTTTTCGTTCGACAATTTAACCATTCGTGTCTCGGAATCATTTACTTTTTCTATCACTGTTTTTTTACTTATATGTTCTATTGGGAGTGGAGGAAGATAGAGTTTGTTGTAAAATACGAACGCTCCAACGAGTAAAATGATGATCCCGATTGTTACGATCACCTTTTTCATAAGACACTCTCTCCTTTCAATATAATATATTACTAATTTCCCATTAAAATTTCCATGTATTATATCATATTAAACTAATATCCAAAAATGGTAACCTACTTAGTTAATCAGACGTCTAAGATAGAAAGCGAAATAATGAAGGGATGAGAGTTTTTGAAGTATAATATTTTGGTGTGTATAGTGGCTGTAATAATAGTTTTGAATGGCTGTTCAACAATTCAAGAAAATGATATTTCGTTAGATAAAGAACAAGAACAATCGTATGTACCCATGGTAAATTTAAATGGAACAATTTATGCCTCTTATGATTTAACAAAACATGAAAAATATTCAACGGGCGAAGTATTTGGTGAAATAAAAAGAAGAGTACCATCCTCTGATATCGAAAAGGAAAATTTAACTTCCAATTCTTACGATGAAGGAACTGTTATATATAATGTCAAAGAGGATGACAAGTTATTTCTAATTGAAGAGTCTCCAGGTATTTATTCCATTCTAGAAAAATTAGAGTAATGTTTAAATCATGGGAAACCCTTATAATAAAAAGCATCCCTTACGTAATAAGTACCCTATATGAAAGACACTTAAAAAAAGTCTCTCTTATAGGGTACTTTTATTCATAATGAGCCTAACAATTAGGTCGAGCAGAACTTATGTTATTATATCCCAAGCATTGGTAGATGTTTTCGAGTATGATAAGTGAGTGCCAATGCAATACACTGTTTTAATTCATTTACTGGTATCTCATCATTTACAGCAAAAACGATCGCTCGATTACCTTCATAGTTGAATAAATCTTGATAAACCTCTTTAAACGTATCAATTAGCTTCGTATTACAGTTAAAATACATGGCATATTGATCTGGGCTTGACTGTTTCCAGCCTAATCTAATTGTACTCCCTTTTTTTGTGATATAACTAGGTTCTCCCCATTTTAACGTTACTTCCACATGATCTACGCCTTCTGTCTCTATAACCGTATCCAAAATTAACTGGCGAAGAATCAATAGTTTCGACTGAATGTGTTTAGGATACTGTTTGAACACTTCCTCTACCTTGCTATTTTCTATTGTACTCATATACATCATTCCTTTTTTAAAAATAACAAACTAATCCATACTCAATCGTACGATTAATAAAATTCTAAAAGCGATTCAAATTGTCTAGTACAACATGAAAGCTATTTTATCGAAATATAAATTTCTGCTTGTCCGTCCTCTGGGTTAATATCCTTGCTATAATATTCAAAATCACCTGTGAATGCTCGGTTATTCCCTGGCTGCTGTGACCATTGCCAAATATCAGCCCAAGTACGCTGAACCATTTCTATAATGGGTCCACGTTCTGTGACGAATACAGCATATTTTGCAGCAGGTACAGTAAATGCTTTAATCATATCTAGGTTTTGAAGTTGTAATTCTTCCTTTATATGTACGCTGACCATTACTTCATAAAGTCCCGCATCTCCTTGTTCATAGTTGAAGTAACAGCTATAATGACCATCCTCTTGGATATGAGCTCCTAGCTTCTTACCAATATTTTGAGAATGGAAATTTTCAAACAACTTACCAATTTTGCCATCTTGGCTTCGTTCGGCTTCATTTGTTGTAAAGGTACTAATTCCAGCTAACGTGAAGGAGGATAATACCTCAATTCGGCTAGGTTCAATTCGTTTCGTAGTAATGTTATCTTCAGACGATACGTGATTCCATTCAGTCATACTTTTTTGTTCGTTTTGTTTCATCCAAAATCATTCTCCTTATTATAGAATGAAACCAGTATAAAACAATAAACCTGACAACTGATTGTCAGGTTGCTTTGTCATTTTTATAAATGATCGCTATTTTTTCCGCACGACTAGCAATGATTTCCCGTAAATGTTGAGGCTCAAGCACCTCTACATGATGTCCCAAGCTAAGAATGAAACTATAGAGCCATTCATTTTCTGGATACGCCTTTTTTACTAGCCAACTGCCATCCTCAACTGGCAAAAGTTCTTCAATACCAAACCATTCTTCTGCTAAATGCCGAGCTTCATCCTGGAATCGAAAGACAACTACTGGTACATCGGATGGCTTGAATTTACGCTTGCCTTCGACATGCTTCTGAGTAGCTGGATCTCGACGAATGAAGTTTCTTTCACGATCTACCTCGAGCCCTTTCATTCTTTTTAGTTTAAAAAGGCGAAACTCTTTTTTTCTAGACAATAAGCTTGTAGATACCATTGCCTTCCTTTCAGCATAAGCATATGTGGCTCTACTATTCGCTTGGATACTTCACCTTCTGCATTCGAATAGGTGAAGTACACTAATATACTGCTATCTATTGCTTCGTCTAATAGTTGTAGTTTCGGACGGAGACGTTCAATACCATCCCAAGGGGAGTAATCGATTAGTACGCGATTTGTCTTATGTTGAAATTCTTCTTCATGTGCTGGTAGTACGACACTATTTATTTTTTCTACAAGTCGTTGGTTTTGCTCTTTGCCGTATGAAGTGGAAATACTGCGAAGAGCGGTAACGATAGTAGCAAGCTCGTCATTTGTTAGCAAATTTCGATCCAAACGGTAACCTTCTGCCAAACCAATACCACCGTTTGTTCCTTGATAGGTGATGATCGGGATGCCGGCTGCATTAATGGAGTCAATATCTCGGTATATCGTCCGAATAGATACCTCAAACTGCTCCGCCAGGTCCTTAGCCTGCACCTTTCGACGGTTCAGTAGAAGAATAATAATAGATAAGAGCCTTTCCAGTTTCAATATACGTAACCCCCATTTCGATGTTAAGTAATTTTAGAGTATATTTGATTAGATGATGGTGATCGTTTAGCGCAAGTGCAAGCTACACCAAAAAAAATATTATAAACAACATAAGCCCTTCTAACTTTAATGGTTGGAAGGGTACTGTTGCGTATATTTCATAATGAAAAGTTAAATCCAAACATCATTTTCTGCTGTTTGCTCCGTTTGTTCTTGTCCAGTATTCACAACACCTTTAGGCTCTACAAGCATAATTTTACATTCGGATGCAGCGTAAGGTTTATGCTCGACATTTCGTGGAACAACAAACATTTCCCCTTCCTTCAAAGTAACTTTTCCATCACGAAATTCAATGATTAAATTCCCTTCAATGACGATAAAGACTTCATCTGTATCTTCATGTTTATGCCAAACAAAATCCCCTTGTACTTTGACTAGCTTAAATTGATAATCATTCATTTCAGCAATAACCTTTGGAGACCAGTGATCTTGGAATTTAGCTAATTTCTCTTGTAAATTAATCGGTATAGAATTCATTCTCTATTCCCTCCATCCTCTTTACAACCCCTAATATAAGGTTAACATATTGACACCTCTTAAGTGGAAGATTCTTATCGTTAATGCAAGGATCAAATTAATAAAAAAACAGCTACTGCAATTTCGCAGTAACTGTCTCTTCTTACACATCATATTTTTGATGAATCTCATCCTCGTAACGATTATAACGGTGTTTAAATAGCTTGAATAAGTGTGTCACAAGCACTTTAATGATGGCATAGCCTGGAATCCCTAAAATGACACCTGGTACGCCAAATAAAGAACCCGCCGTTAATAACACGAAAATAATGGTAATTGGATGGATACTCAGTGATTTACCCATAATTTGCGGAGAAATGAATTTCCCTTCAATGAGCTGCACGACAGTCCAAACAATAGCCAGCTTAATAAGCATGAATGGTGATGTAACAAGAGCGATAATGACCGCTGGCGTAATGGCAATGACTGGCCCTAAGTATGGAACTACACTCGTAATCATAGCAAGGAAGCCAAGCAATAAGGCATATTTCATACCGATAATTAAAAAGCCGATGGTCACCATTGAACCTATGCACATTGACACCAAAATTTGGCCTTGAATATAGGAACTAATTTGCTTGTCCATATCGTGGAAAATTTCTTGTACTTCTTTACGCATACGTGGCGGACAAATTTTTATAATAAAGCTCGGTAGTTTTTCACCATCTTTAAGTAAGTAAAATAAAATAAATGGCACCGTCACTAATGATAGAACAATTCCCGTTAAAGTTGAAACGAAGCCAGTAATTCCAGATGCTACGCCTTGTGCTAAATTCGCAGCCGTATCTTTTACCGTTTCCACCATATCCGTAGTAAAATTCTTCACCATTGAATCATAGTTTAAATTAATTTTATCTAAGTAGTCGTTGATACGTGAATTATTGAAAAAATCAGCAATATTTTGTGTGAACGCCATAAAATACCCTGGGAATTCCTGTGCTAAATTAGTAAACTGGTCTCGTAAAAACGGATAGACAAGTACTACTAATAACGTTATGATACCAATCAAAATGATATATAGAAGAAAGATACCCCAAACCCTTGGGATCCGCCATCTTTCGAAAATCCCTACTATTGGACGAAATAAATAATACCCAATAATGGCTAGTACCCCTGGTAGAATAACTACCTCAAATAAAACTTTTAGCGGGGTAAATATAAAGGAAACTTGTTGGAACATAAAAATAACGCATGCTAGTAATAATAAAACAATCAGTGTAAAAAATAAGTTTTTACCACCTATAAAGCGAATAAACTTCGTTGAAAAGAAATTCGAACGCTCATTTGGTCTGTCTTTTTCCATCTAATCACCCCAATACCAATCCTATACCCTTATTTTACAGGATAATCTTGGATTTTGCGAAAAATCACTCTAAGGAAATGCCTAAAAATTTACGTAAAAATTCTTTGTTTTTCTCTACATCCATAACAATTGAATCACCAACACCACTAAAGCTTTTGAAACTATAACTACCTTCAATTGGAATGGTTGCTTTTTCTATTTTGACTTTACCTTTCGACACCATTTTCAGCACTTGTTGAACCTCTTCAGCTGATGAATAGTCCGTTGTTATATATCCTTGTGCTGCACCAACGAATTTTGGTAAGTTCAACATATTTTGAGGTGATAAAACTTCATTCTTTAAGGCTTCGATAACCTTTTGCTGACGTGCTACGCGACCAAAATCCCCTTCAGCATCGTGACGGAATCGGGCAAAGCCAAGTAATTCTTTACCGTTTAAGTTATGGACACCTTGTTTTAATGAAACCCCAATATTTTCGGACATATCTTTGTCTACATCGATTTCAACTCCATTTGGCGCTAAAATATCTACCAGTGATTCAAAATTTTTAAAATCAATAATTGCATAATGATGAATCGGTAAGCCAAACATATTGCCGATCGTATCTTTTAATAATTGAACACCGTCTAAATAATAAGCCGTGTTAAGTTTATAGGATTTATAACCTGGAATCTCTGCATAAATATCTCGCATGAGTGACACGAGTTTCATATCATTTGTTTTCTTATTCCACGATAAAACCATCATTGTATCTGTACGTGATTTTTCTTCACCACGAGTATCAATCCCTAATAATAAATAGTTTTCCACATCGCCATTTACTGGGTCGCCCTTGAAATTCTCTTGAGCTACCTTTGTATCACTTGCCAATTTGAGTCCACTTCGATATTGCATAACGGAATAACCTGCAATTACGATGACACAAAGTAATATCAATGTGAAGAATGCTCTCCCTTTACGCAAGCGCCGTTTTTGGGGGCGCTGTGAGCGTCTTGAATAATCTTGCTCTTCCATAACTGTTAACTCCTCTATTTTTTATAGTAATGTAACGATTCAATCTAAAGAAAGGTTCATTTTATAGTATGTT
>NZ_JBHZDH010000084.1:0-14771 GCF_042755925.1 Lysinibacillus sp. NPDC059133
TGGAAGATGAAGTTTGTGAGCATCTCTTTAAAGAAACAGCATTTGATGTGGTTATCCATTGTGCAGCGCAAACGAGTGTCCAAAAATCGATACAATAACCAGTGAAGGATGTTTTATCGAATATTGTAGGGCTTAGTCAGATGCTCTTCTTATCGTCAAAATATAAGGTAAAGCATTTCGTTTTTGCCTCGTCGGCAGCTGTTTATGGAGATAGTCACTATCCTCCAATAGAAGAAACAGATGTTAGTGAGCCGATTTCGATGTATGGATTAAACAAAAGTATTGGTGAGACATACTGCGAGAAATGGCAAAAAGATTATCGTTTACCAACATTAATTTATAGATTTGCTAATGTATTTGGTCCAAGGCAATGTATGCAGGGGGAAGCGGCGGTTATTCCTTGCATGCTAAGAAGCAGTATAGAGGGAAGGCCCTTCACAATTTATGGAGATGGAGAGCAAACACGAGATTTCATATATGTAGATGATATTGCGGATGCTATTTATGCCGGTGTACAGGCTAGATTACAGGGCATTTATAATGTATCAACGAATGAAGCATGGTCGATTCATCAAGTCATTCTATTATTGCAGCATTTAAATCATCCTTTAGAAATTCAATATGCTCCTGCGAGAGAGGGAGATATTGAGCATTCGTTTTTAAATAATGAAAAATTAGCGAAGGCAATAGGATGGAGGCCAAAAATTTCTTTTGCGGAAGGTATAGAGCGTACATTGCAAGCGTTACAAGATGAAAAGATAGTAGAAATTTAGTTTAACAACGCCAAGGAGACAAGGAACCTTGGCGTTGATCTTTAATTACATATCACGAATCTTTATTTGAAATTTCCTGAAGCGATTTTTTCATCTTTTCGACTAATGAAGCAGGTGCTTTTTTAATGGAACCTGTATCGAACGGTGGCTGCGGATCGTATTCTAAAATTAATTGGACCCCTTTACTTATATCTTCCCCAAATTCCCAAGCTACCAATTGAAGCGCCATATCAATACCTGAAGATACCCCTGCAGATGTTACGATTTTTTCATGGCGGACAACCCTTTCATCTGTTGGTATAGTTCCTAGTGATTGAAGAAGATCAAAGGATCCCCAATGACATGTTGCTACAGCTCCCTTTAATAAGCCTGCTGCGCTTAAAATCAAAGAGCCGTTGCAGACTGAAGTAGTCCATTTTGAAGTGTTATTAATTTTACGAATCCAATTCAACGTTTCTTCGTCATTCATAGGATTTTTGTAGTTTGGAGGGCTACAGCCAGGAACGACTAG
This sequence comes from Lysinibacillus sp. NPDC059133, assembly GCF_042755925.1. Taxonomy (NCBI): domain Bacteria; kingdom Bacillati; phylum Bacillota; class Bacilli; order Caryophanales; family Bacillaceae; genus Lysinibacillus; species Lysinibacillus sp. NPDC059133. The sequence continues at coordinate 1,285 of NZ_JBHZDH010000084.1, forward strand.
AATATCAGCAGAGGTAATTTCAGAAAAGCTATAATCGGCGTGCAAATAACCCATTTTTGAGTCAAGTCTGATGATTCCTTTTTGCTTAGCGACGAACTTTACTTCACATTTTTGTGTAGCGGCGAATACTTCGTATGGACCAATTGCATCTAGTGCAGTAATTCCATCGAAAAGCAAGATTGCAACTTTCATGTTAATCTCTCCTTTTAAGAAAATGATTGGATTGGTTTGGTTGATTATTCGGACCGGACTGTCCGGTCCGAATTTATTTTATACGTTTATAGGCTTATTTTCCATAATTTAATTATTACATTTTAGTGAACAACAAAAAAACTAGAGGAATTAATATATGCCTCTAGTTCTTTGATGAGTAGTATTGTAAAAGTTTTTTGATTTGCTCAATGCTATAATGCATATGCTCATTATTTAAAGACAAACGGCTCGCCATAACAGCACCTTCTAAAGTTGAAAATAAAAAGGATGCTAAAGAATAAGAATCTATATTTTGAAGAAATTCTTTTGATTTTACTCCCTCTTCAATGATAGATTGAATAAAAAGTAATGTTTGATTATGTGCTTCAGCAGCTTTTTCATGAAGCTCTGGGAAACCATAATCTGTTTCTATGGCCGTATTTAGTAGTGGACATCCCCCATTAACAGGTGGATTATTAGCAGCATCTTGATACACCTCAAACATTGCTATTAATTTTTCAGTAGCTGAATCTTTTGATTTAGTAGCTTCTAAAAAATGATTCCAAACAATACTTCCAGAATACTCAAATGAAGCGAGAGCAATTTCATTCTTGTTTTCAAAACGTCTATAAATCGCACCTTTTGGTAATCCTGTTGCACTCATAATATCTTGAATAGAAGTTTGACTGTAGCCCTTTTTATTAAATAAGGCTAAGGAAGTTTGGATAATGAGATCGCGAACTTTATCTTCCTTCATCATTTCACCTTTTCCCTCACATATGTTAGTAATTATTATATCTAAAAATGAAATAACTTTAAAATAGAGTTAAAAATTTTGTGATTTCGATCAGTAAAATAAATTAACAATCTAAAGATTTATGAAAGTGATACCACAACGAGATGGCAAAAGCTTATTAATTAGAAGATACAATAATTAAAGAATAAGAGAGATAAGCATCATATGCAATTAAAGGTATGGACTCTGGAATAGACAGATAACTTTAACTTTTAAAACTCCGTTTACAAATCTATAAAAATAGATATAATGAATTTTATGGAACCTTCACAAATCTATAAAGCATTATCAAACGATACAAGACGTCAAATATTATTATGGTTAAAGAATCCAGAGGAATTTTTTGATGAAAAAATTTATTTACAACAAGGGATTAGTTTTCAAATTGGTGTATGTGTAAGAGATATTCAATTGAAAGCAGGACTGGCTCAATCAGTTATCTCTAATTATTTATTAACTATGCAACAAGCTGGGTTATTACAATCCGAACGTATTGGAAAGTGGACTTATTATCGTCGGGATGAGAAAACAATAGAAGAATTTCGACAGTATGTTCAAAAAGAATTATAAATAGAAAGGAGGATTTCTTTTTTTTGGTTCAATACATCTAAATATACAGATATATAGAATTATATATATTTGTGTGTGGAGAAATTATGATTTTACACCTATCAATATTTGTAACAATGCTCAATTATTTTTAATTAAATCAATTTAAGATTGGAGATTTTTATTAATGCGAAAAGTAAATCCTTTACTTATTTTTATACTAGCAATAGGTGTATTTGGAATTATTACAACAGAAATGAGTATTGTCGGAGTATTACCACAAATAGCTCAAAAATTTGAGGTTTCAACCGCACAAGCAGGTTTGTTAGTGAGTATATTTGCTCTAGTTGTTGCTATCTCTGGACCATTTTTAATATTACTTGTGTCTGGGATTAATCGTAAGCTACTTTTATTAACAACAATATTTATATTTGCTATTTCTAATATTTTTTATGCTTATACGACACATTTTGAAGTTATGCTTATTTTTCGTATTATTCCTGCGGCACTTCACCCTCTATTCTTTTCAATAGCCCTTGTAACTGCAGCTAATCTTGTTCCTCCAGAAAAAAGCGGCCGAGCAGTTTCGAAAGTTTTCATGGGAATTACGGTTGGCTTTGCTTTAGGTGTACCATTAACTTCTTATCTTGCAGAACAGTTTTCATTAGAGATTGCTTTCTTGTTTGTAGCGATTGTAAATGCTGTAGCCTTTATAGGAATATTAATATTGCTACCTTCTATGCCTGTTAAAGAAAAAATGTCTTTTGGCAAGCAAGTCGGTATATTACGAAAAACCGAATTATGGTTAAATATAGGAACTGTTGTATTTATTTTTGCAGCTATGTTTTCGGTATACAGTTATTTTGCTGAATACCTTGCAAAAGTCACTCACATGAATGGCTCCTTGATTAGTATTATGTTGCTAATATTTGGCGTAATTATGATTTTAGGTAATTCTTTATTTGGATTTCTTTTACAAAGAAACATGTTGAAAACTGTAATATCATTTCCGGTACTATATTTATTCGTTTACTTATTCGTTTATTATTTAGGTTCTTATTTCGTTCCAATGATTTTTATGGTATTCATTTGGGGAATCGTACATTCTGGCGGTTTAATCGTTAGTCAGGCATGGTTAATAAGTGAAGCTAAAGAAGCCCCTGAATTTGGTAATAGCCTATTTGTTTCATTTTCAAATCTTGGAATTACTTTAGGAACATTTTTTGGCGGTTGGTTTATTTCTCAATTAGGAATTCATCAACTTATTTGGAGCGGCATTATTTTTTCACTGCTTTCTTTCGTATTGATATTAATAAAAATAAAACTTTTCAACTCTAGTATTCCATCGTCATCAAATTAAAATAATTGCGAGCCCCAGTAACGGAGCGAATGTTTTCTGTGTGAAAGCGAAGCGACAGCAACAATGTTTTGTCTGCTCGTTCCCAGGAAAGTGAGTAGCCCTTAGCGGAAATTAGCGTCTTCCAATTAATAAAAATGGTTAATGTATTGTTTGTTTCACGAAAAACTTTTAGCGTTTTATAGATTTATTCTGAGTAATATGTCTTTTTTCGCGACTATAGTATAATAATTGTTTAAAGGGATGTTGCGGAATTGAACGGGGGTTTACACATGCTAGTAGATTTTAGAGTGAAAAATTGCCTGAGTTATAAAGACGAAACGCTATTTTCGATGGTGGCGGGAAGCCGTATTCGTAAATTAAAGGACACACATACGATGAAATTTGACTCGCTTCGCCTTGTAAAAAGCGCCTTTATTTTTGGACCAAATGGAAGTGGAAAATCGAACTTATTCACTGCTATTAAAATTTTACGTTCTTTATTGTTTAACTTTGAAAATCTTAATAATGTTAAACAATTGCGCTTGCCCTACCAGCCGTTTAAGTTAGGAGGTCAGCAAGGGCAACCGACAGAATTTATGATTTCGTTATTACTAGATGGGGTATTGTACGATTATGAGGTACAGTATAATGCTTCACAGGTCCTTTATGAATGCCTAACTAAAACGACAAAATCCATGAAAGAGCAGCTCTTTAATAGACAATGGGATGGGACAGAATATTTGTATGAAACTGCCGAAAGCACAGCGTTAGAGCTGACAAAATATACGCGTAATAATACAGCGTTCTTATCAGTATTAAATGTCTTTAATGACCCAGATGCTACGAAAATATTTGATTGGTTTTTACATAAAATACTGTTTTTAGATGAAGCAAATCGGTTATCAAGTCATCCACTTATTCGTAAACTTGAAGAGGAGTCCTTTAAAAAAGAAGTGATGAAGTTACTAAAGATTGCAGACTTTTCTATTCAAGATGTGACGGCAAGACGCGTTGAGCGTAGAGAGAAAAATACGATTGGCTATGATTTTGACACACCAGAGGTTATTCAAGAAGTGGATATTGATTTGCACTATTTATCGTTTGATGAAGCAGGTGCGCCAATCGGGACAGAGATGATCAATTGGACGATGGATTCAAAGGGGACAGTCCGTATGCTGCATTTAGCATGTGTCATTGTTGATGCATACAATAAGGGGAAGACTATTTTTATAGATGAATTTGATACAGCATTTCATGTGTCCATCTGCGAGTTTTTAATGGCCATTATGAACAGCAAGCGTAACGTTACGAATCAATTTGTTGTCACAAGTCATGAAATTGATTTATTAGACCAGCCATTGCGTTCCGATCAAATATGGTTTGTCAATAAAAGCTTTAAAAATGAATCCGAGTTATACTCCTTATTTGATTTTGCAGATTTGCAGAAGAAACGCGGAGATATTTCCTATGCCAAGCGTTACTTAAAAGGAGAATTTGGGGCGACACCGGTTATTAATGAATATTTATCCGAACAATATTTAACTTCTTTCAGCGGGTATCCAAACAGCCACTGAAATAAAGAAACTCAGTCTAAGAACGCCTCGCCCTGTGGCAATCTATCTGTGCGAAAGCGTTAGCGACAGCTACAATTATGCCGAGGCTTAATTGATAGGAAGTGGAGGTATCTGAGCAGTGAGAGTACGTCAACAAGGGAATCGAACACTGCGTAAAACTATTTTAATTTATTGTGAAGGTGAAACCGAACGCATTTATTTTGAGCAACTGCGTATTTTAAAGCGCTCCAAAATGGTAAGTGTCAAAATAAAAAACGTTAAACGTTCGGCTATTAAGCTTGCCCAGCATGCCTATCGAGATTCGAGTTATCAATATTTTGATGAGGTTTGGATTGTTTTTGATAAGGATGATTTAACCGAAAAGCAATTAGAGGAAGTGAATGACTTTTGTGAGGAGAATAATATTCATATTGCCTATTCAAATGAAGCGTTCGAATTATGGCTACTGTTGCATTTTGAGGAGGTCGATATGTCTGAAAAGTATCCTCGAGCAGTATTAAATGACAAGATGGAGCAGCATCTTGGAATAACACGTTATTTTCGCCATAAAGCGGATGAGTCAGTCATTGCACCTATCGCACTTCGACATGAGGTTGCTATTAAAAATTGCACAGATATGATGGCACTTCGCAAGACAGAAAGCCGTGACAATCCTTATTGCAACATACATGAAATGATACAATACATATTTTAATGCCCAAGCAGGTTTTCCGTCGCTTAATGGAGAACCTGCAATTATTAGCTCGTATCCAAAAAGTTAGAAATGAAATTTATTAAAACGTAGGCGAAAGCGAAGCGTCAGCAACAAAGCGCCCAGTCGGAACGGAAATCAACCCCACGTTATGATGAATAGTCTACTTTATAGTTTTTTTATGGAAAATCGGATGTGAACTTTTTCAATGCGACGATGACAACTAAGATTTATTTATCCAATATCCACCATTCAAAAAGGTAGATAAATAAATTTTTGGTATTGGGGAATAAATAACACCAGAAGCCATGACAATTGAACAGTACATATGAGCGTTCCAAACCTATAAATGATTGAAAAGTGCATGTTGATTTGTATTATTTAACCTATCTAACTTGCCTTTTCTTTCTAAACACATTACAATGAGGGTAAGTTAATATAAGGTTTGAGCGATTGAGAGACCATTAAAAACATATGTACATTTTGTGCATGTGCTTTTAATGGTCTCTTCTTTTTCGTTCTTAAATTAAGGAGGAATTTCATTATGAGTACGGCTTCAGCAATACAACGTCAACAAACGATTGAAGAATTACAAAGTAAAGAATACGATTTATTGGTGATTGGTGGCGGTATTACGGGTTGTGGTATTGCACTTGATGCAATTGCTCGTGGACTATCTGTAGCGGTAGTTGAAATGCAAGACTTCGCCGCTGGGACTTCTAGTCGTTCGACAAAATTAGTGCACGGTGGACTTCGTTATTTAAAACAATTTGAAATAAAAGAGGTTGCAGAATTAGGGAAAGAGCGTGCGATTGTTTATGAAAATGGACCACATGTAACAACGCCGGTTTGGATGTTACTTCCATTCCATAAAGGAGGTACATTCGGTAAATTCTCAACGAATGTTGGCCTACGTGTCTATGATTTTTTAGCAGGGGTTAAACGTTCTGAGCGTCGATATATGTTAAATCCTGCAAAAACAATAGAAAAGGAACCTTTGGTCAAAGCTGAGGAATTACGTGGCGGTGGTGTATATGTAGAATATCGTACAGATGATGCACGTCTGACAGTCGAAGTTGCCAAAGCTGCCATTGAAAAAGGTGCTACACTCATTAACTATACAAAGGCAGAAAACTTTTTATACAATGACGAAAAGAAAATTAATGGTATCGTAGCACAAGATTTAATTGCTCATAACGCATTTAATATTCGTGCAAAAAGAGTTGTAAATGCTGCTGGTCCGTGGGTAGATGAAGTTCGTACTATCGAAGGAAAACAAAATGGTAAGCATTTAATTTTATCAAAAGGTGTGCACATCGTTTTTGATGAATCTAAATTCCCACTACGTCAAGCTGTCTACTTTGATACACCAGATGGTCGTATGGTGTTTGCGATTCCTCGAAATGGGAAAACTTATGTTGGAACGACAGATACATTTTACGAAGGCGATGCGCGTGAAATGAATATCCATCAAGAAGATCGTGATTATATTATGAAGGCAATTCATTACATGTTTCCAAAAGTTAAAGTCACTGATGCAGATATCGAATCAAGCTGGGCAGGTGTCCGCCCATTAATTCATGAGGAAGGTAAAAATCCATCTGAAATTTCTCGTAAGGACGAAGTATGGGAATCACCTTCAGGTCTTGTGACAATTGCTGGCGGTAAATTAACAGGTTATCGTAAAATGGCTGAAACAGTTTTAAATAAGATTGCACAAGATTTAGAGCAACGCTTTGGCATTTCATCAAAACCATGTCATACAAAGAGTATTCAAATATCTGGTGGAGATGTTGGTGGCTCCCAAAACTTAGATGCCTTCGTGTCAAAACGAACAAAAATGGGTGTCGAAATTGGATTATCAGAAGAGGAAGCAAAACATTTAGCACATCATTACGGTTCTAATGTGGACACTGTTTTTGAATATGCCAAAGAAAAGCATCCTGTTTTACCACAAGGGCTATATGCTCAGCTACTGTATGGTATTCATCATGAAATGGTTGTTCATCCAAACGACTTTATGATTCGCCGTACAGCATATATGTTCTTTAATATCGCCCTTGTAAAACAATTTAAAGATGCGGTATTAGATGAAATGGCAAAACAATTACAGTGGTCTCCTGAACAACGTACACAATATGAAAAAGATTTAAATTTAGAAATAACAAGAGCTACAACTGCATTATAATAAAAATGAGGGTCGTCTTAATGGCGACCTGACTTTTTAACTTCTTTCAGCAGGTGTCCAAACACCCTGAAATATAGGGAATCAGTCAAAGAACACCACGTCCTGTGGCATATAAAGGGGAAATCAAATGAATTTCAATAATCAACAAATTATTCCCGCTGCACGAACAGTGAAGCAATTTGATGAAATATTAAATAGTCGATTCGAATACATTGTTCTATTAGAAGTGCATATTAGTTTGCTCATGTCGATAAAGCGAGAGGCGGATCGGAACGGTAAAAAATTAATTATTCATGCAGATTTAATTCACGGCTTAAAAACGGATAACTTTGCAGCTGATTTTTTATGCAATGATATCCGTCCGGCAGGAATAATTTCCACTCGCTCTAATATGTTAATAAAAGCAAAAGCTCGTGGGATTATTGCTATTCAGCGTGTCTTTTTAATTGATACGATCGCGCTTGAAAAAAGCTTTTCAATGATTGAATCAGCAAAACCAGATTATATTGAATTATTACCAGGTATCATTCCTTCTATGATTTCAGAAGTGCACCAGCGTACAAAAATTCCTGTTATTACAGGTGGACTAGTCCGCACGGCTGAAAGTATAGAGGAGGCTTTATCAGCTGGAGCAGTAGCGATTACGACATCAAATAAGAACTTGTGGGAAAATTTCCAAAAATATCGTTGACTATGTATACTATTTTCTCTACACTGTACATAAGTTAAAAAGCGCGTGGTTAGGAAAAGGAACCCACATTTATTCATCTGCATTATAACGTGCAGTTTGTTTAAGTGTGGGTTTATTTTTTTACTAGGTGTACTATAACAAAGGGGGCTTTTTGTATGTCAACATTTACAGCTGAACTTGTCGGCACGATGATTCTTATTTTATTCGGTGGTGGCGTTGTTGCAGGTGTATCATTGCACAAATCGAAAGGTTTTGGCGGTGGATGGGTAGTGATTACATTTGCTTGGGGTCTAGGTGTGGCTATGGCTGCATATGCTGTTGGTGGTATTAGTGGGGCTCATTTAAATCCTGCTTTAACAATCGCGCTTGCTACAATCGGTAATTTCCCATGGGAAGACGTACCTACTTACATTGCTGCACAATTGATTGGTGCATTTTTAGGTGGGGTACTCGTTTATTTCATGTATTTACCACATTGGAAAGGCACGAAAGATCCAGATGCGAAACTGGCTGTATTTTCTACAATGCCTGCTATTAAACATCCATTATCGAATTTAATCTCAGAAATGATTGGTACATTTATACTTGTTTTAGGTATTCTAGCATTAGGAACAAATACAATTACGGATGGCTTAAATCCATTTCTAGTTGGTATGCTTATTGTAGTTATCGGGATGGCATTAGGAGGTCCTACTGGTTATGCAATTAACCCTGCACGTGACTTAGGTCCACGTATTGCGCACTTTTTCTTACCAATCCCAGGTAAACGTGACTCAGGGTGGTCATACGCATGGATTCCAGTTGTAGGTCCAATTATCGGTGGTACGTTTGGTGCCCTATTTTTCCAACAAATTTTTGAGGGAGAAAATAGCATCGCCTTTTGGGTATTCGCTATTATCGTAGTAATTATTTTTATCAGTGCTCAAATGACAGTGAAAAATGTTAAAAGTGAAGAGTAATTTAAAAATTATTTGGAGGTATGTCCGATGTCAGAAAAAAAATATATTTTAGCTTTAGACCAAGGTACAACAAGCTCACGTGCTATTTTATTTGATGAAAAAGGGAGCATTCTCCACGTTGCACAACAAGAATTCCCGCAATATTTCCCACAATCCGGATGGGTTGAACATCATGCAGAAGAAATTTGGTCTTCTATTCTTTCTTGTATCGCCACAGTGCTTTCTGCAAAAAATATTGAATCAAACCAAATTGCTGGGATCGGTATTACAAACCAACGCGAAACAACTGTTGTTTGGGATAAACATTCTGGGAAACCAATTTATAATGCGATTGTCTGGCAATCACGCCAAACGAACGCTATTTGTGAGGAACTGAAAGAAAACGGTTACAATGACTTATTCCGTGATAAAACAGGTTTATTAATCGATGCATACTTCTCTGGTACAAAAGTAAAATGGATTTTAGACAATGTTGAAGGTGCTCGTGAAAAAGCTGAAGCAGGCGATTTATTATTCGGTACAATTGATACGTGGTTAATATGGAAATTAACAGGTGGTAAAGTCCATGTTACAGATTATTCAAATGCTTCTCGTACATTAATGTACAACATTTATGATTTAAAATGGGATGAAGAAATTTTAGACATTCTAGGCGTTCCTGCTTCTATGCTTCCGGAGGTTCGTCCTTCTTCAGAAGTGTATGGCTATACGGAGGAAGCTCTGTTCTTTGGCTCTGCTGTTCCAATTGCGGGGGCTGCAGGTGATCAACAAGCTGCATTATTCGGTCAGGCTTGCTTTGAAGAAGGTATGGTTAAAAACACTTACGGTACGGGCTGCTTTATGTTGATGAATACTGGTGAAAAGGCAGTAAAATCAGAGAACGGCTTATTAACTACACTTGCATGGGGCTTAAATGGCAAAGTAACTTACGCTTTAGAAGGAAGCATTTTCGTAGCTGGTTCTGCGATTCAATGGTTACGTGATGGCTTACGAATGTTCCGTTCTGCTTCAGAATCTGAGCAATATGCTGCACGTGTGGAATCGAGTGATGGCGTTTATGTAGTTCCTGCATTCGTTGGTCTAGGGACACCTTATTGGGATTCTGATGTACGAGGCGCAGTTTTCGGTTTAACGCGCGGTACTTCTAAAGAACATTTTGTACGTGCAACATTAGAATCGTTGGCGTATCAAACAAAAGACGTACTTGGTGCAATGGAAGCAGATGCCAATATTCCGTTGGCGAAATTACGTGTAGATGGTGGGGCAGTTGCAAATAATTTCTTAATGCAATTCCAATCAGATTTATTAAACGTTCCTGTTGATCGTCCAGTCGTTAATGAAACAACAGCTTTAGGTGCTGCGTATTTAGCAGGTTTAGCAGTTGGCTTCTGGAACTCGACAGATGAAATTAGTGAGTATTGGAATTTAAATCGTCAATTCACACCTAATATGGATGACTCACATCGTGAAGAAATCTATGCAGGGTGGAAAAAAGCTGTAGCAGCTGCTCAAGCATTTAAATAAAAAGATAGCTGAATAGTAATGAAAAAACCTTGATAGGCTGATTTGAAGCGGGTCCAAGTTGTTAGACAAAAATCTAACTGGGGGTCACTTCATTGGCCAATCGAGGTTTTGTTTTAGGTAATGTTTAGAATATGTAGAATAAATATAAAAAACTCCAAATATCATCTCTCCCTTCTGTAAAAAAACACTCTGCGTTCATCATTAAATGATTCGTTAAATCCAAGTTTTTTGATTTCTGGAATAACTTTATCTAATTTGTTATAGCAGAGGAATATCTTTTTAAAAATATTTGCGAATAATTATAAAAAAGCAAAATGAAGGTTCTATGATGTAGCGACTTTTTGTGCTGAATGGGAAGGGTAGTTATTTTGTTGTAAATCAAGAAACAATTGAGAAAGTTTTTCTGTAGCAATGCCTTGAAGCATGTTTATTCCATAAAAACATATAGTATATATTGAGAATTATGAGTATTGGAATGAAAGGGGATTGCGTGGATAAATCTAAGTCGAATCAGGGCAAAAATTTCGATGAGAATGCGAAGGATCAGCAGCTAGAGCCGTTTCGTGTCGATAATGAAGGGAAAAAGATGACGACGAATCAGGGGCTAAAAGTTTCGAATGATGAGAATTCGTTGAAGGCTGGAGTTCGTGGGCCAACCATTATGGAGGATTTTCACTTTCGAGAGAAAATAACGCATTTTGATCATGAACGTATTCCAGAGCGTGTAGTCCATGCGAGAGGCTTTGCGGCACATGGAGAATTTGAGTTGTATGAATCGATGGGGGAGTATACTAAAGCAAGATTTTTACAGGACCCTAATAAGAAAACACCTGTTTTTGTCAGATTTTCAACCGTAGTTGGAAGCTTAGGATCGATGGATACTGCACGTGATGTTCGCGGCTTTGCGACGAAATTTTACACGGACGAAGGCAATTATGATTTAGTTGGTAATAATATACCGGTCTTTTTTATTCAAGATGCCATTAAGTTTCCTGATTTAATTCATGCGGTAAAGCCTGAGCCTCATAATGAAATGCCACAAGCAGCCTCGGCACACGATACGTTTTGGGATTTTGTGGCGAACAATCAGGAAATTGCACATATGATTATGTGGCATATGTCTGATCGAGCAATACCTAGAAGTTTTCGAATGATGGAAGGCTTCGGTGTTCATGCTTTCCGTTTCGTCAATGATAAAGGAAAGTCGAGATTTGTGAAATTTCATTGGAAGCCTGTGTTAGGTGTTCATTCACTCATTTGGGATGAAGCGCAAATTATTGCTGGAAAGGATCCAGATTTTCAACGACGTGATTTATGGGAATCAATTGAGATAGGTGATTATCCAGAATACGAGCTTGGTGTACAAATGCTTGAGCCAGAGGACGAATTTAAATTTGATTTTGATATTTTGGATGCAACAAAGCTTTGGCCCGAGGAGATAGTGCCAGTTAAAAAGATTGGGAAAATGACCTTGAATCGTAATGTAGATAATGTTTTCGCAGAAACAGAGCAAGTTGCCTTCCATCCAGGAAATGTTGTGCCTGGTATAGATTTTACAAATGATCCGCTGTTACAGGGCCGGCTGTTTTCTTATTTAGATACACAACTCATACGTCTAGGGGGACCAAACTTTTCTGAAATACCGATTAACCGACCCGTTTGTCCAATTCATAACAATCAGCGCAATGGCTTTAGTCGACAAACTATTAATATAGGAAAAGTGAGCTATCATAAAAATTCCTTGGCCAATAATTCACCATCAACGTCAACGGCAAGGGAAGGTGGCTTTGTTCACTATGAAGAAAAGGTTGAAGGACGTATTACACGAGCACGTAGTAAATCGTTTGATGACCATTTCTCACAGGCAAGGCTGTTTTGGAATAGTATGTCACCTCCTGAAAAACAGCATATCATTGATGCCTTTAGTTTTGAGGTAGGGAAGGTGAAAAGTAAGTCTGTTCGCCAACAGGTTGTCGATATGTTTGTCCGTGTTGATAAAGCAATGGCGACGACTGTGGCCGAGTATATTGGTGTTAATCGTCCAAAAGGAGAGCAGGTAAATGTCACGTTATCTTCACCTGCACTTAGTCAGGCTAATACAATAAAAATGCCACAAACACTTAAAGTAGGCGTGCTACTAGGTGATGGATTTGATGCAAATGAAGTTGGAGAAATACTGAAGTATTTAACAAGACAGGGGGTTCGATACAGTATTATTTCCGACAGATTAGGGGTTGTTACTAGTAGTGATGGCGTACAGTTAACAGCAAGTGACACATTTATTACTACGGATGCGGTACTATTTGATTCATTATATGTTGTAGGCGTAAGAGCAAAAAATCAGGCAAAGTTCAATTCTCATATTGTTAATTATATCAATGAAGCGTATAGACATTACAAACCAATTGGATTCGCTACATCCGGAACGACATTTTTTAATATGTCCAATGCCAATGTCGGGCCAGGCATTGTGTTGGCCACTGGCGACAAAGACTTCGCAAAAAAATTTGTCAACGCCATAGCTCAACAGCGCTTTTGGGAACGGAATATTTATTAACTTACATTATTTTGCCCGTGGGAGCAGGAAATACCTGCGGGCAGAGGGAATACCCGCGGAAGAAGTGGAGGGAATATCCGCGGGAGCAGAGGGAATATCCGCGGGAGCAGAGGGAATACCCGCGGGCAGAGAGAATACCCGCGGAAGAAGAGCGAATACCCGCGGAAGCAGGGAGAATACCCGCGGAAGCAGAGTGAATACCCGCGGAAGCAGGGAGAATACCCGCGGAAGAAGAGCGAATACCCGCGGAAGCAGGGAGAATACCCGCGGAAGCAGAGAGAATACCCGCGGAAGCAAAGGAAATACCCGCGAGCAGAGCGAATATCCGCGGAAGCAGAGAGAATACCCGCGGAAGCAGAGAGAATACCCGCGGAAGCAGAGGAAATACCCGCGGAAGCAGAGGTAGTAACCGGGGAGGGGGTGTGAG
>NZ_JBHZDH010000085.1:0-14708 GCF_042755925.1 Lysinibacillus sp. NPDC059133
TACACAGGACATGGCAACACCATCTGTGGAGAGCTTTGTAACGCTTCTCTTAAGTATATAAGAACCCCACTGCTTTAGCTGTGGGAGTAGTCAGAAAGAATTCCTTGACCGTTTTGTTTTTCAATACTATAAGAAAAATCCGACTAGTGTTAGTCGGATTTTTTTACTTTCTTATCTTTTTTGAAAATGTTGATACACGTACGCGTAATACTACTTACAAATTTCGGTAGTTGGAATGTATATACTTTCAGGACTCTCTCCCCCTTACGCTAATCTATGCTTCTTATCATTAAACATATGCCTTGTGAGAAAGATATAGACCCTGAATTACCTATTATTTCATTACTTGTAAAGCGGGATGTACCGAGAGAGATTTCTTCATTTGTTGTTTCATATTTTACTTGCCTTAATGTCACATCGTTAATCGGCTCTTCATGTGCAAAGAAAGATAAATAACGATATTGCTCATCCGCTTCAATGAAGTGCTTGCCTGGCATTAAAAATTGCAACATATTTGCATGATTAATAATCTTCAATACTACCTGCGGATACTCTTTTTGTAAACGATAAATCGAACGAACTGCTGCCTCATAATGATCTAAACGTCCACCTGTAACACCTGTAAGTACAATTTCCAACGGTGTATAGGTCAAGGCTTTTAATAGCGCTAAATCCGTATCTGTTTCATCTTTTTCTTCCTGGAATCGTTGTCTATCATTTGTATGTGCCATCACCAGTTCATATTCATCTTTTGATAGTGAATCAAAATCTCCTACTATGGCATGTGGTGTGATGCCTTGCTCGATTAAATATAGCGCTCCTCGATCAGCTCCGATAAATAATACATCACTTTGCTCTTTAAACGGACTAAATGAACAGAGTTCCTCTTTTGGTCCACCTGCACAAACAACGACTATGGTCATCCTTGAATCGCTGCCTCAGCAGCAGCTAAAATTTCTTGAAGTGCCGCTGAACGATCTTCTTTACTATAAATTGCTGAACCAGCTACAAAAATGGTTGCTCCTGCTTTTGCACAAGGAATAATAGTCTCTGCATTAATACCACCATCGATTTCTATAGCAATATCAAGATTACGTTCTTTAATAATAGCTGCTAATGCTTCAATTTTCGGCACTACAGAATGAATGAATTTTTGCCCGCCAAACCCTGGATTCACAGTCATGAACAACACCATATCAATATCCTCTAATATGTGTTGAATAGATTCTATTGGTGTATGTGGATTTAATACAACACCCGGTTTGACGCCAAATGAACGAATTAATTGAATTGTACGGTGTAAATGGCGGCAAGCTTCTACATGCACCGTAATATAGTCTGCCCCTGCTTTGGCGAATTGTTCAATATACTGATCAGGATTTTCGATCATTAAATGTACATCTAACGGTAAATCCGTTAAAGGACGAATGGCATCTAATACGATAGACCCAAATGAAATATTTGGCACAAAATGACCATCCATAACATCGATATGAATAAGCTGTGCACCTGCTTTTTCTACTTCCTTTACTTCTTCTCCTAATTTAGCAAAGTCGGCTGCTAAAATTGATGGTGCTATTTGTATCATCATTAATACCTCGGCTTTCGATCCATAATTTCTTGTATAAATTGTTCGTAGTGTTTATAACGATAGTCACGAATTTCCCCCGTCTCCACCGCTGCTTTTACTGCACATTTGGGTTCCTTTAAGTGTAAGCAGCCTCTAAATTTACAATCCTCTGCCATACGGGCTATTTCGGGGAAACATGCGCCTAATTCTTCTTTCTCTATTTCATCAAAATCAAATGAACTAAATCCTGGAGTATCTGCTAATAATCCGTCACATACCTCGATTAATTCGACATGGCGAGTTGTATGTTTTCCTCGCCCTAAGCTTTGTGAAATAATGCCTGTTTTTAAATTCAAATCTGGAATCAATGTATTTAGTAGTGTGGATTTTCCAACGCCAGATTGCCCTGCTAATACGGACGTTTTCTCCTTTAAAATAGGTTGTAGACGTTCAACTAATTCTTCCTCATCCTTATAGGTTTGTAGCACGGTATAACCCATACGTTCATAATCGGCTATATAGCCTTGCAATTCCTCACGTTCATGATCTTCTAGTAAATCCATCTTTGTTAAACAAATAATCGGATGAACATAAAATGACTCTAAAACAACTAAGAAACGATCCAGTAAAATCGTATTAAAATTAGGTTCTTTTACAGAAAATACAAGAATGCCTTGATCAATATTGGCTATAGGGGGACGTACTAATTCATTTTGGCGTTCCATAATTTTTTGAATAGTACCGTCCGAGCCTTTTGTTTCCAGAGTATATTCTACAATATCGCCAACGAGTGGGGATTCCCCGCGATTGCGAAATACCCCACGTCCTCGACATTGTATTAGTTGTTCTCCATCATATACATAGTAATAACCGCTTAATGCTTTACGAATTTGGCCTTGCGCCATCGAATTCCCCCTTATTTGACATCATCATAGTTGATTGTTTCTTCAGCAATAATTTCTGAATCACGAATAATTTTATAGGCTACATCCTGACCATCTCCAATAACAAGCTGTATTCGGTGCTCTTGATCAGCCGTAATAGTAAATGTTTCAACTGTTGTTAACATTTTATGGTTTTTATCTTGAATATCAATTCGAATAGTTTGCTCTAAACCTTCCTCTTTTGGTTTATACTCAATTGGCACAGTTTTCACCAAAGTTTTATCAGGCCTTGCTGCAGGTCCTTTACTTAAAACAACAGCGATTGCGGAGCCGGCTTCAACTCGCGCTCCTGCTTTTGTCAATTGTGATTTAACATTTCCAGCTGGTATTGTATCATCATTTTCTTCACGAACAATTCGCCATGTCAAGCCTTCTCTTCTTACATACTCATCCATTTGAGCTTTGGAGTAATTCACAACATCATCAACGGTGATCATTTTTACACCTGCGCTCACCTTAAACTTCATTATTGTATTCTTAGCGACTACCTCTTCTTGTGGTGCCGGCTCTTGTTCAATAATTTGCCCTTCAGGCTCTTTTGAATTCACATAGTTAACTTCAGAATCTAAAAATTTATCCTTTAGCATTGATTGAATTTGGCTGATTTGCTGGCCTCTATAATCTTCCACTTTCGTCGTTTCTACCCCAAGACTCACGATCAAGTCTACTTCTGTGCCTTTTACACGCTCCGTACCCTCTGTAGGGTCTGTTTCTATAACCTTATCCTTTTCGACGTCCTCGTCATAACGCTCCTGCGGCGACTGACCAACCGTAAAGCCTTCAGCCTCTAATTTCTTAGTAGCTTCTTTAACTGTCATATTAGCCACACTAGGTACAGGTATCTTTTTCGGGCTAAATGAATCTGTTGCAAAAAAAACGAATAGGAAAATGGCGATAGCTACTATTACTAACCCAGCAACAACTATTGGCCATTTTTTCTTTTTCTTTTTCTTTTTCTTTACAGGCACTGCCTTTTCTACAGGCTTCTTCGCTTCGGGTTTCGGCTTTGATTGTGTAATTGGTTCGATTGCTCTTGTCTGCATTAAATCTTCGTCTTGACGTACAGTTGGTTCTTTTATAATCGGAATAGCCTTTGTTACATCATTATCTACCGGTATAACAAACTTCGGTTCATTAATACGATTTGGTGATAAAACTGTTTCCAAATCTGCTTGCATTTCATCTACAGTCGAATAACGATGAGCAGCATCTTTTGCTGTAGCTTTTAACACAACATTTTCCACACTTTGTGGAATTGTAGCATCGAAGGCACGAACTGATGGCGTCTCTGATTGTAAATGTTTAAGCGCGATAGAAATAGCTGACTCGCCTGAAAATGGCAATTCCCCTGTTAATAATTCATATAAAACAATGCCAAGTGCATAAATATCAGATCTGTTTGTCGCCGTACCACCACGAGCCTGCTCAGGCGATAAATAATGCACCGTTCCAAGCACGGAGTTCGTTTGTGTAAATGATGTTGCACTAAGCGTCATTGCTATGCCAAAATCAGTTATTTTCACATTGCCCTCTGCATCCATTAAAATATTTTGAGGCTTAATGTCACGATGGATAATATGATTTTCGTGAGCATTGGCAATTGCTGATGTTAACTGCTTCATAATATGCACACTTCTGGCAGGAGAAATTGGTGCAAATTCCTGTATGTACTGCTTTAATGTTTTTCCTTGGACATACTCCATCACAATATAATGTAGATCACCATCATCACCTACATCATAAACACTAACGATATTCGGATGTGTAAGGCTTGTAGCAGAAAGTGCTTCACGTTGAAAACGGCGATACAATTCATCCTCATTGGTAAAATCATAGCGCAATATTTTGACCGCTACATCACGGTTTAAAATCATGTCATGTGCTAAATAAACATTGGACATACCACCGCCACCAATAAGCCCTATAATTTTATAGCGGTCACTAATTCGTTTACCTACAAGCATACTTACACCTCCTCATCTTGCCTTGTGAGCAGCACGAGGGAGATGTTGTCTTCCCCCCCGCTTGCATTTGCTAATTCCACAAGTTTTCGTCCTTTTTCTTCTACTGTATCTGGATACGTAATAATTGATGCCATTTCATACACTGTAAGTTTATTGCTTAAACCGTCAGAGCAAATGAGTAAATACGATTCTGATGCTAAATCAACTTCATAAAAGTCTGGTTCAATCGTTTCTTCTGTACCAACAGCCTTTAAGATGAAATTTTTCTTCGGATGCGTCAACGCTTCCTCTTCACTGATTTCACCATTTTCAACCAGAACATTTACATAGGAATGATCTCTTGTTATTTGTTGTGCACCATCCTCAAAGAAATAATACACACGACTATCACCAACATGTGCGATAAAGCAATGATTTTTTTCAATTAACACTGCAATAAACGTCGTGCCCATTCCTTTACAGTCTTCATGTGATAAAGAATAGTCATATATACTTTTATTCAATTGCTTGACTGCTTGTAATAACCACTCTTTTTTTGTCGTTGTTGATGCAAAATGATGTGCCTCTACCTGTAAAAAAACGGATTCCATCTGCTTCATCGCCATATCACTCGCTACATCGCCAGCATTATGACCACCCATGCCGTCCGCTACAAGCGCTAGTGCTAGCCCGTCTGGACGTTTAAAAAATGCCGCACGGTCTTCATTAATTGCTCGTTTTAACCCAATATCACTTTCGACTGTGTATTCCAACACTGGTCACCTCGTCTCTTCAGATCTCTCTTGCGCACGTAATTGACCACACGCAGCTGCAATATCAGAACCTTGCTCTCGGCGGATCGTTACGTTAATACCATTCTTCTTTAATGTTTTTTCAAAGGCAAAAATTTGACTACGAGATGTACGAACATAATCACGTTCTGGTACATAGTTTACAGGAATTAAGTTCACGTGGCATTTAATTCCTTTTATTAATGCAGATAATTCTTCTGCAATTTCAACTGAATCATTTTCACCAGACATTAAACCATACTCAAAAGTAACACGTCGGCCAGTTTTTTGAGTATAGTATTGAACAGCTTCCATTAATTCATCTAATTTATAAGCACGTGCAATTGGCATTAGTTTTTGGCGAGCCTCTTGGTTTGGTGCGTGTAAGGATACTGCAAAGTTGATTTGTAGCTGTTCCTCAGCGAATTCGTAAATTTTAGGAACAATTCCTGATGTTGATACAGTGATGTGACGAGCTCCAATGTTTAATCCTTTTTCATGGTTGATGACTTTTAAGAAGTTCATCATCGCATCATAATTATCGAAAGGTTCTCCAATACCCATAATGACGATATGTGATACACGTTCGCCCACTTCATCTAAAGTCTGCTGTACTTTTACAACTTGCTCCACGATTTCCCCTGCTAATAAGTGACGCTTTAAACCACCTAAAGTTGAGGCACAAAACGTACAGCCAATTCGGCAGCCTACTTGTGTTGTCACACAAACAGAGTTCCCATATTCATGACGCATTAATACAGTTTCAATAGAATAGCCGTCTTGTAGTTGGAATAAAAACTTGATCGTACCATCTTTAGATTCCTGTTTAATAATTGTTGACAATGTCGTTAAAGAAAAACTTGCTTCTAGCTTTTCACGTAATCCTTTTGAAAGGTTAGACATCTCTTCAAATGTTTTTACTCGTTTATTATAAAGCCAATCAAAAATTTGTGCTGCACGGAACGGTTTTTCACCATTTTCCTTTAACCATTCTTCTAGTTGTTTCGGCTGTAATGAGTATACCGATTCCTTTAAATTTGGTTTTTCTTTTTTTGCGCGTCGAACAGGCTTGTCTTCTGCTTCTTCAACTAAGTCGTTTATACGCTCATTAAATTTCCCTTGATCCACCATTAGTTGGATTCTCCTTTTTTACGAAAGGCGGCAACGAAGAAACCGTCACTGCCAAAGTCTTGTGGAAAGACTTGAAGCATGCCATTTGCTTGCTTTTCCGCTAATTTTGTTGGTAAAGATTCTAGTTGTATAGCTTCCATTTCTGGATGCGTTGATAAAAAGGCCTCTACAGTACCTTCATTCTCTCTTTTATCTACTGTACATGTACTGTACACAAGCTTGCCGTCTATTTTCAATACTTTTGTTGCAGAATCCAATAGCGCCAATTGTATTTTTTGGAGATTTTCTAAATCTTCCTCACGTTTTGTATATTTAATATCTGGCTTGCGGCGCATAACACCTAAACCACTACAAGGTGCATCAACTAAAATAGCATCGAATGATTCTAGTTGTAGAAAATCCGGTGCCTTACGTCCGTCAATCGGAGCAGTCTCTACTATATCAATCCCTAGACGATCCGTATTATGGTCGATTAAATCTAATTTATGAGGATGAAGGTCAGTCGCTAAAATCGAACCTTCATTTTTCATAATCTCAGCTATATGTGTTGTCTTGCCTCCCGGAGCTGCACACATATCTAAGACGCGCATGCCAGGAGATGGATGCAAAACATTTGCTGGAATCATGGAGCTTTCATCTTGAATAGTAATAAGCCCTTCTTGGAATGCCTTTGTTCGAGCTGGCTGACCATTTGTTACATGTAAACATTCAGGCATTAGCTCGCTTCTTTTCGCTGCTAAACCTTCCGCTTCTATGCTGGCAATCGCTTGCTCAACGCTTGCTTTCGTCGTATTTACACGTACAGTCTGCACTGGAGGCACATTATTTTCATGTAACATTTCAGTTGCAACTTCAATACCGTAGTTATCGACAAAACGTTGCACTAACCACTCAGGATGACTCGTTTCAATAGCAAGGCGCTCAATTGGATCTTTAATGTCATCAGTAGAAGCTACACCCTGACGTAAAATAGATCGTAAAATACCGTTGACCATCGAAGCTATCCCTTGGTGACCTCGACGCTTAGCAATTTCTACAGCTTCATTCACTGCTGCATGAGGTGGTATACGCGTTAAATAATGCATTTGATATAAAGATAAACGTAAAAGCCAGCGCACCCAATGATCCACTGAGCCACGAATAAATGGTTCTAAATAGTAGTCAAGTGTCATTTTATATTGGAGAGTGCCATACGTAATTTCTGTTAAAAGCGCACGATCCTTCGCTTCAATTTTATGTCGCTTTATCGTTTCATTTAAAAGCAAATTACTATAGGCTTGATTTTTATCTACTGCTAACAGAATAGAGAGTGCGGCATCACGCACATTTCCATCCCAAATTACTACGCTTTTTTTACTCATTTAAATTGGTCCCCAATCTGTAATTTAGAACCTGTACCACGCAAGTATTCCTCTGCTGTCATGCGTTTTTTACCAGCTGGTTGTACATCATACAGGGCAAGTGTTGTACCATTTCCTGCTGCAACTTCAAAATGTTCCTTCGAAATCGCAACAACCTCACCAGGTATAGCATCATGCTTAGTGTTACCAACCTGTGCCCACCAAATTTTAAAGTTGCCATCTTCAAATGTTGTATAGGCAACTGGCCATGGATGAAGACCACGCACTTGATTGTATAAAGTTGTAGCATCCTTTATCCAATCGATACGTTCTTGCTCACGTGAAATATTGCTTGCAAAGGTTACTTGTGCTTCATCCTGCACGGTACGATTATTTGTTCCATTTATAATAGAAGGAAGTGTATCTTTTAATAATTCGCTGCCCACAGCACTCAGTTTATCAAATAGTCTACCCGTATAATCATCCTCTTCAATCGGGATAGCTTTTTGGGAAATGATATCACCAGCATCTAGCTTTTGCTCCATATACATAATCGTTACACCTGTCTCTTTTTCACCATCAATAACGGCTTGGTGAATAGGTGCTCCACCACGATACTTCGGTAAAAGTGACGCATGGACGTTAATGCAACCAAGTGGTGGTGCATCTAGCAATTCTTTCGGCAAAATTTGTCCAAAAGCAGCTGTTACGACTAGGTCAGGCTGTAAATCAATAATTTGCTGTAATTCCTCAGAACCACGTAGCTTTTCAGGCTGAATAACAGGTAAACCTAGCTCCATCGCTGCTACCTTAACAGGTTGTGGTGTTAGCACACGCTTACGCCCAACTGGACGATCTGGTTGTGTAACTACAGCTTTAATATCATAACCTTCATGATGTAGCATACGCAAAATTGGCGCGGAGAAATCAGGTGTTCCCATAAAAATTATTGAAGTCATATTATTCCTCCTCTTCAGCGTACATTGCTTCAAGCTCTTCTTCAGTTAAAATGCGTTTGATTTTTGAATCAAATAGCACGCCATCTAAATGATCGATTTCATGTAAAATTGCTCGTGCATCAAAGCCTCCCGCTTCTAACTCATATACACGTCCTTCACGGTCACATGCTTCAATTTTCACATAGTCAGGTCGTTCAACCTCACCGTATAATCCTGGGAAGCTTAAGCATCCTTCAATATCTAGTTCAGCGCCATCCGTTTTAATAACAGTTGGGTTAATCATTTCTAAAACATCTCGTTCTTCGCCAAGCTCGACAATTGCAACACGTAATCCTACATTTATTTGTGGAGCTGCAATACCAACGCCATCGTATTCAACCATTGTGTCATATAAATCATCAAGTAATGTAATAATTTCTTCATTAATTTCTGTTACTTCCGCGCACGGTGTTGATAATACCTTCGCTGGATGTTCAACAACTTTTTTAATTGCCATTTTATGTTCCTCATTTCTATATTTAAGACTTATTACCTTGTCTAATTGTAACTCCATATCATAATGTGGGGTTGATTTCCGTTCCGGCTGGGCACTTTGTTGCTGTCGCTTCGCTTTCGCACAGATAAAACATTTGTTGCTGCCGCTTTGCTTTCGCTACAGAAAACATTCGTTGCTGTCGCTTCGCTTTCACACAGAGCAAAGCTTCCTGGGGGCGTTCGATGAGCCGCTTCGCTTCGCTGCAGGGTCTCGGGCCAACAGATGTTTTTTGCGCGAAAGCGTAGTGCTAACGTAGCGGCAGCAGCACCGATGTTGGTCACGAAGGCGTTATCACAGGATGTGGTGGTTTTAGCCTTCGTTCCTCTATTGCTAATCCCCGAGGAGTCGCCCAACCTCCACTCCAATCAACTTATATACATTGCATACGTTTTAACAAAATGTCATCCCAAACTTTGAGTGATGAACTATTTTATATAGTTGACGGATCTAGATCTACCGTCATTAATATACCCTGTTTAATCCATTCCGCACGATACATCGCAAGAAGGCGCTGTAATACTGGAATGAGATTTGGTTCAATTTTATATTTTATCAAACATTGATAGCGATATCTATTTTGGAGACGACTAATGCTTGCAGTTGTTGGACCAATAATGGCAACTCGGTCTGATAAATTTTCCTTTAGCCAATCTGCCGCACGTCCAGCATACTCTGCCGCCATCATGACATCCTCATGAGATATTTGAACAAGTGCTACATAATAATACGGTGGATAGCTAGAGCGGCGGCGTAAAAACATTTCACGTTCGTAAAATGGCTCGTAATCTTGTATTTGGGCCAATTCAATTGCATAATGCTCTGGTGTATACGATTGAATAATAACCTCACCATGCTTTTCATGACGTCCAGCCCTACCACTAACCTGCGTTAATAACTGGAATGTACGCTCCGCTGCTCGGTAATCGGGTAGATGCAGAGATGTATCAGCACTAAGTACACCAACAAGCGTAATATTAGGAAAATCAAGACCTTTAGCGATCATTTGCGTACCTAGCAAAATATCTGCCTGTCCTTCCCCAAATGCCTGCAAAATTTCTTCATGTGCACCTTTTTGCTTTGTTGTATCAACATCCATTCGGAGAACCCTTGCCTCAGGAAACAGCTTGTAAATTTCTTCCTCGACTTTTTGCGTTCCCGTACCAAAATAACGTATATGCTCACTCTGGCATTGTGGGCATATTTGAGGAACACGCTCCTCATAACCGCAATAATGACATTTTAATTTCTCTGTTGTTCGATGATATGTTAACGAGATGTCACAGTTTGGACATTGTACAACTGTTCCACAATCACGACAAAGCACAAAAGAAGAATAGCCACGACGATTTAAAAACATGACCATCTGTTCTTTTTTCTCTAGTCTTACACGTATTGCATCCACAAGCTGCTCGGAAAACATGGAACGATTTCCATTTTGAAGCTCCTCTCGCATATCCGCAATAAAAACGGTCGGTAATGCTTGATGCAAAGCACGTTGTTTTAATGATAGCAAACCATAGACGCCCTTCTTTGCTCTCGCAAATGATTCCAGCGCAGGCGTTGCACTGCCTAATATAACAGGACATTTGTAAAATTCACTTCGCCAAATTGCTACATCTCTAGCGTGATAACGAGGAGAATCTTCTTGCTTGTATGTTGATTCATGCTCTTCATCTAAAATGATAAGACCTATATTTGTAAAAGGTGCGAAAATTGCCGAACGAGCTCCAACAACAACGCTCACCTTTCCTTGTTGAATTTTACGCCATTCATCATACTTTTCACCGACAGATAAGCCACTATGCATGACAGCAACCATCTCACCAAAACGACTACGAAAACGCTCTGTCATTTGTGGTGTTAATGATATTTCAGGTACTAGCATAATGGCTTCCTTACCTTCATCTAACACCTTTTGTATCGCTTGCAAATAAACTTCAGTTTTACCACTTCCCGTGACGCCGTGTAGTAAAAAAGTTTTCGCAGTCTGTTCTTCCATCGATCCAGTAATAGCCTTTAATGCTATGTGCTGCTCATCCGTCAATTGTAAAGATTGAGTACGGGAAACCTCCTTCGTAAAGGGATCTCGATACACCTCTTCTTGTATAAAGTGAGCGGCCCCTTTTTCGATAACTGACTGTAATACCGCGGAAGATGCACCTGTTTCCTCATAGATTTTCTGTGGCAAAAGAACCTCTCCAAGGTGTCTGCCCATCCATTCAATCAGCTGGCGCTGTTTGGCTGCTCTCGCTGCACCTTCCATGGCCTTGTCGATATCTTGCTGATGATCTGAAATTTTGACCATACGTATTTCTTTCACATTCCCTTGCTGCTTCACAACATTTTCAATTTTTACGATTTTATCAGTTATAAGCTGCTTTAATAAAGGAAGGTATTCAGCACGCTCGAATTCTTTGAAATTAACCTGTTGTCGCTTGCCAAAAATAGCTTTAGCCTCATCTGGTAAAACATCTTTCTCCACTTGTAGCGTTATGATTTTTTCATACTTTGCTCGAAGCGCTGAAGGAAGCATAACCTGTAAGGCATCAATTTCATAGCAAATCGTTTCGTTTTTCAGCCATTTAGCCATTAACAGCATTTCTTCGGTTAATACAGGCTCAATATCTAAAATTTGTGCAATAGACTTTAATTTGTTAGACGGTACATCTGTTTCATTTTTTAATCCGACCACAAAGCCGAGAACATTTCTTGGCCCAAACGGTACTTTTACACGACAGCCCATCTCTATAACATGTGCCCATTCTGTAGGAACTTCATAGTCAAATGGACGATCTACATGGTAAGTTGAAACATCCACTATTACCTCTGCAATCAAAAAACTCATTGCTTCTCACCCTGTAATATATATGTCCAAAATGCTTGTGCAAATTGCTTAGCATCTGTCGCATCCCACATTTGACCATTTACTTCTGCCGTGTCACTAAAATCAATCCACTTGTCTGACATGATTGTTACCATTGGCTCACCCATAACCTTTTGCCCAAAAGTTATTGCGGTCATTCCTTCTACGGATAATATCGGTGCTTCTTCAATTGTAGGCGTATTTGCTGCATGGATAAAAAATGCGGATGGATATTGTTTTTTATAATCCTCAAGCTGTTCAACAAGCTTATTCACGCTTGTTTCTTTCTCATCTATTAGGATGACATTTGCTCCAAGTGTTTGTGCCTCTTTTGCTATTGCCTGACCAATTCTACTATTCGACTGTGTACTAATCACATGGTGCTCGTCTAATGGTACATAAAACGCTCCAGCTGTGACCACTACTGTTTTACTAGCTAGTGGCTTTGCCTTCTCTGAAAAAAATTCTTGCACGATCGCTGTTATTTTTTCAGGCTCTTCTAGACGTCCTTTACCAACATAGCCACATGCCAAAAACCCTTCTGAAGGCTCAATAAATTGATAGCCATCAGATTGTAACTGAGCCAAATTTCGTTTTACCGCTGGATGGTCATACATATGTACATTCATCGCTGGTGCTAGCCATACAGGGGCAGTTGCTGCAAGCAAGGTCGTCGTTACCATATCGTCCGCAATTCCATTCGCCAGCTTCCCTATAACATTTGCAGTAGCTGGTGCAACTAAAATTAAATCTGCCCAATCTGCCAAATCAATATGGGCAATAACACTTGAATCCTTTTCATCAAAAGTATCGAAAAAAACATCATTTTTGGACATAACTTGAAAGCTCAATGGATTCACAAATTGTCTTGCTGATGCTGTCATGATGACCTTTACATTTGCCCCAGCCTGAGATAGCTTGCTAACTAGAGCGACAGCCTTATAAACCGCTATACCACCTGAAACACAAAGTAAAATATTTTTATTCATGCACAATCGTCCTTTCAAATGATAAGCTCCCAAAGGAAAATTCCTCGGGAGCTCTCGGCATTCTGTATAATCAAAAATCCACTGCAGACTTTAACATTAATTTCGCAAATGCTTATTTACATCAATGTTAGATTTCGTCTTCGTACACAGTTGACTCATCCTGTGATACCTTCGTAAGTACACCTGCCGCTACTTCTTCAAGTGCTTTCCCTACGTATTTATGAGAAACATACTTGTGTAAGCGTTCAGTGTCTTGCTCCTCTTGCATTTGACGAGCACGTTTAGATGCTAAACTTACTAATGAGTATTTTGAATCAATTTCTTTTTTTAATGTATCTACTGATGGGTATAACATAGATTTATTCTCCTCTCAACATTGACAAATATCTTTTTTCAACACGTTCTCTACGACAATGCTCGGCTTTAATAATCGCATTTATACGATCACAAGCATTTGTCACTTCATCATTTTCAACTACGTAATCATAAAGGCTCATCATTTCAAGCTCTTCACTTGCAGTTGCTATACGTTTTGCAATAACCTCTGCTGTTTCCGTCCCTCGACCAACTAAACGATCCTTTAATTCCGTTAAGCTTGGTGGGGCTAAGAAAATAAATAATGCATCTGGTGCCTTTTTGCGGATTTGTGCAGCACCTTGCACTTCGATTTCTAAAAACACATCGCGTCCTGCATCAAGTGTTTCATTTACATAGGCTAACGGTGTTCCGTAATAATTACCTACAAATTCAGCATGCTCCAATAAGCCACCCTGTTCAATCAACGTTTCAAACTCTTCACGCGTCTTGAAAAAATAGTCTACACCATCTACTTCACCTTCGCGAGGATTTCGTGTTGTCATCGAGATGGAATACTCATAATTCGTATTCGGCTGAGAAAATAATTCTTTTCGCACTGTCCCTTTACCTACACCAGATGGGCCAGACAGAACAATTAATAATCCACGTTCTTTTATCATTTATTCTCTATATCTCCCTTAATTTATAACAGATACAGGCAAGCTATTCGATATTTTGAACTTGCTCGCGCATCTTTTCTAAAATTGTTTTCGCCTGAACTACCGCAACGGCCGCCTCTGTTGATTGATTTTTTGAACCAATCGTATTGATCTCGCGGTGTATTTCCTGCATTAAAAAGTCTAATTTACGGCCAACCGAAATCGTTTCTTGTAATGTTTCTTCCAGTTGATTAAAGTGACTATCTAATCGGTCCAATTCTTCGGTGATGTCCACACGTTCTGCAAATATCGCTACTTCGGTAAGTAGGCGATCTTCTAGCAAAGCTCCACTCGCCACTTCAGTAACTCGTTCCAATAATCGTGTACGATATTTTTCAACAGCTAGGGAAGCACACGAACGAATGTGGTTCACTTGTTCCATTAACTGTTCTTTATATTGTACAACAACATCATGCAATTCTTGCCCTTCACGCTCACGCATTTGAATTAGCTGTCCCAGTCCTTGTGTAATAGCCTTTTCAACAGCACAAAGTAAATCCTCAGGTGTAAGCTGTGGCTTTTCCTGTACAAGCGCTTGTTCAAGCGATAGTAGCTCTTGCATCGTCCATTTTTCTTCTAGTGGTACTTTACCTGCTAATTGCTCTTTTGCCTTACGATACGCTTCAA
>NZ_JBHZDH010000086.1:0-14229 GCF_042755925.1 Lysinibacillus sp. NPDC059133
GCGACAGCAACAGCACCGATGTTGGTCACGAAGGCGTTATCACAGGATGTGATGGTTTTAGCCTTCGTTCCTCTATTGCTGATCCCCAAGGAGTCACCCAGCCTCCACTCCAATCAACTTATATAAGTAGAATGCGTTTTAACAATTGTTATCCCCAACTTTTGATGATAATCCCAATAAAAATAAGTATGGTATTGATCTACACCCCAACTTTTCGAACATGACGGGGTCTACCGATTAAATCACCAAATAATGTCGGTATTATGCTGCACTCCACTATCATGTATCGGCCTTACCTAGACTATTTTTGATAAAGATTATGCTCTTTAATATAGTCATAACAAGCATCAGGGAGTAGATATCTTGGTTCACCACCCATTGCAAATTCTTCTCGAATATAGGTAGAGCTAATTTCCATCGCTAACCCTTTGTCAATTAAGTGGAATCTCCCATCATCATGATTCCTCAAAATAGGGGAACGGCTAATTGTTGATAACATATCAATTCCATGCCTTGCCATTACAATAAATTTATTCTCAGCTACTAATGCATCTCCCTTTTTCCACAACCCTGCACCAATATCGACTAATAAATCAGCGCCCATAATAAAATGAATGTCATCGTTCGGGTGTTGTTCTCTAAAATATTTCATCGTATCATATGTGTAAATATTCCAGCCCTCTTGCTCCATTTCATATGAATCTGCAATAAAACGCTCATCCTTAGTAATAGCCAGCTGCAGCATATTCCATCGATGCGTATTCTTTGTTTTTATCTCCTTGTCTTTTCGTTTATTTGAGCAAGGTAAAAAAATCACTTTATCTAATTTGCAACGATGTGCGACTGTGCTTGCTGTCCAAAGGTGAACATTTGTAATTGGATCAAAGGATGATCCGTAAATCCCTATTTTCGCCATTCCCTACCCCTCCATTCCTCGTCTCTATTAGTTTCTCCCATTCATCATCTTCGTGACTTTTTCTTTAATTTCTTTAATTCTTGTCATTTTGTTATCCCAGCATGCTTGACTTAAATCGACTGGATACTCTTCTGGATTCATTGTTCGTTTGTACTCATTCCATAGTAGATGTAAATTTTCTTCTACATATACTCGAATTTCTTGAAGTGTTGGTTCCTTATAAAGAATAGATCCATTTACTACAATGTCTTGATGTAGTTCTTTCGCTGTAAAACTCGTCACAAATTTACTGATATAAGTATGAACAGGGTGAAACATTTTCAAGCGCGTTTCCTCTTGCGGGTTTTCGTAGTCCAATGCAATATAATCCCCTTCAGCATGACCATTGTCTGTATTAATAATTCGATAGATACGCTTGCGGCCTGGAGTCGTTACTTTTTCAGGATTTCCGGAAATTTTGATGGTATCGACCATTTTCCCGTTTTCATCTTCAATAGATACTAATTTGTATACGCCCCCAAGAGCTGCTTGATCGTAGGCTGTAATAAGCTTAGTGCCGATTCCCCATGTATCAATTTTAGCCCCTTGTGATTTCAAATTTATAATCGTGTATTCATCCAAATCATTAGATGCTATAATTTTTGCATCCGTGAAGCCTGCTTCATCTAGCATTTTTCTCGCCTTTTTTGAAAGATATGCTAAGTCCCCACTGTCCAGTCGGATTCCTACAAAATTGATTTTATCTCCGAACTCCTTTGCGACCCGAATTGCAGTAGGGACACCAGAACGCAACGTATCATACGTATCTACTAAAAAAACGCAATCTCTATGCGTACTTGCATACTTTGTAAATGCAGTATATTCATCACGATATGCCTGTATCATGGCATGTGCATGAGTACCTGATACAGGGATGCCAAATAATTTTCCAGCTCTTACATTGCTAGTTGCAGAAAATCCACCAATATAAGCTGCACGTGTTCCCCAAATCGCTGCATCAAATTCATGCGCTCGACGCGTACCAAATTCCATCGCCACATCCTTACTAATCACTTGTTTAATGCGCGAAGCCTTCGTAGCAATAAGAGTTTGGTAATTAATGATATTCAATAAAGGTGTCTCCATTAATTGAGCTTCTGCCAATGGCGCTTCAATTCGTAAAATAGGTTCATTGGCAAATACCAATTCACCTTCCTTCATTGCAGAAATAGTGCCTGTAAATTTTAGACTTTGAAGGTATTTAAGAAATTCCTCTGAGTATTTTCCTCCCTCGCGTAAATATTGAATATCACTATTAGAAAAACCAAAGTTTTTAATAAACTCCATCATCTTTTTTAAGCCTGCAAATATCGCATAGCCATTCCCGAACGGAAGTTGTCGAAAGTACAATTCAAAAACCGCTGTTCGATTTTGAGTACCATCACTCCAGTAAGTTTCCACCATATTTATTTGATATAAATCCGTGTGCAACATGAAGCTATCGTCTGCATATTTCATACCCCGTTCCTCCGTTTACATAATAGTAGCTCCGAGAGAATGCTCGAAATGCCCTAACGCCCACTCATGCCCCGTTTGATTAAAAGACGCTACTGCATTTTTATGAATAACTATGTTATATCCTTTATTATAGGCATCTACCGCTGTATGAAGAACGCAAATATCCGTACATACACCTATTAAATGCAGTTCTGTAATGCCTCTTTCGCGCAATTTAATCTCTAAATCCGTACCTGCAAAAGCAGAATATCTGGTTTTATCCAAGTAGTAGACATGCCCTAACTCTTTATTGCCTTCATATAGTTCTTTTAAAGAGCCATATAGTTCTCTCCCCCTTGTATCTCGAATATTGTGAGGAGGAAAAAGCTTTGTTTCTGGGTGATAGCTATCTTCTTTTTCATGAACATCAATAGCGAAAACTACAAAATCGCCGTTTGACATAAATTCCTTTGTTAATTGTGTATTTACCTCTTCCAATAGTTGCCCCGGTTTTCCGCAAGTTAGAGCTCCATCTGGTGCTACAAAATCCACTGTATAATCAATATTAATCAATGCACGTTTTGGCATTTCCATCACTCCATTTTCTTTTTAATTAGTAATTAAAGGATTACAAATTACTATATTGAAAAATTATCAGGAAAGACAGATGCTTTCCTAATGATAAATTGACTCTACGATTTCGAAGTCATTAAAAGAATATAATTGCGACGGTCTAAATGAATTTCTTTTCGTTTTCTTCGGTTTCCCTTCTTCATCTAAAACTTTTTCAATAAAAGGCAACTTGGGCGCTTTTGTAAAGAACACAGAATCATTTGAAATGCGTGGATCATCTCCCACTGTCAATAAAACCCTCTGTAGCTCAGATAACGTAAATTCTTCTGGTAAAAAGTTTTTAGCAACCGTTGTTTGTATCATATCTTTCTTAATAAATTCTAAAGCGTCTGAAATAATTTTTCGATGATCAAAGGCTAATTCGAGTTTGAACACTTCATTTATATCGAATAACTCCACTTCTGCGGCATCATCATTGGCTTGACGCTGGTCAATGTACACTTCCGGAACGATTGCATAAAAGGCATTTGAAATCATCCAGCCTCGAGGATCACGATCTATGTCATCGTAGACACCAAAGTGCTTAATGTGTAGACCGTCTACATTCGTTTCCTCCTTCAATTCTCTTTTAGCAGCCATATAAGCGGTTTCCCTTTTTGTCGCATCTACAAATCCACCTGGAAGCGCCCATTTCCCACCTTCGATATTTGGATTTCCTTCATGATCTTTTTCAGACCGTTTAATCAACATGATTTTAAGCGTCATCATCGGAGGTGCTTTTTCCTCTACTTTTTCTGATGTTATTGTAAAAATTGCGATATCTGACGTATACCCATCAGGTGTTATATATTTAGAAGAATCATAATTCGCCAGAACTTCTTCTTGTGAACGATATTTTGTCATTTTAATAAAACTCCTTTGATACCATGTTTTGCAGGAATGATGATGAAGGTTTAGATAAAGCGTAATACTTCAACTATATACGACTCCCTTAGAGAGCGAGTATTTGTTTTACTTCTTATGGTTTTCTCCTGCTCACACGGGTGTATAGGTAAAATTTTAGATCATCATCATAACGTGTGTGGTCGATTTCCGTTCCGGCTGGGCGCTTTGTTGTTGCTGTCGCTACGCTTTCGCACAGATAAAACAATTGCTGTCGCTTCGCTTTCGCACAGAGCAAAGCTTCCTGGGGGCGTCCGATGAGCCGCTTCACTCGCGGTGCTCGCTCCAGGGTCTCGGGCCAACATGATGTTGGTCACGAAGGCGTTATCACAGGACGTGATGGTTTTAGCCTTCGTTCCTCTATTGCTAATCCCCAAGGAGTCGCCCAGCCTCCACTCCAATCAACTTATATATGGCATATGTTTACCAAATGTCATCTGGAAATTTGGACACTACTTCATTATATTTTCTATAAATCGCTATCAGTAATTTGTAATTCTTGAATTATTATTTAATGACATGATAACTTTTCCAGTTAACAATTTCAACTCTTTTAATAAAAAAAGAGAAAATTCATAAAAAAAGCATAAATAAAGCATCTCTGCCTTATTTATGCCTTTCGTATTATTTAATTTACTAGTTGATTTTTCAAAAGAATTCCATCCTGTACGACAACTCGCCCATTCTTAATGACAGTATTCGTATGATTCATGCCATAGAAATATTGTAACTGCTTGTAATTGGCAACATCCAATATAATGACGTCAGCTTGTTTGCCCGCTTCAAGGGAGCCAATTTGATGTCCACGGTTAAGTGCATACGCTGCATTAACGGTTGTCGCCGTTAACACTTCCTCTAATGTCATACCCATATGCATACAAGCTAAATTCATGATAAATGGCAGACTCATCGTTGGCGATGAGCCAGGGTTAAAGTCAGTTGATATAGCTACAGGTACCCCTTCATCAATCATTAGACGTCCTCTCGCAAATGGTGCTCGTAAGAAGAATGCTGTTCCAGGTAGCAACACGGCAATCGTGCCAGCTTCAGCCATTTTTTGTATACCTTCATCAGAAGCAACTAGTAAGTGCTCCGCCGAAATGGCTCCTACTTCCGCAGCAAGTTCCGCTCCCTTATAAGGCTCAATTTCATCTGCATGAATTTTCGGTGTTAACCCCAATGCTTTTCCAGCCTCTAAAATGCGTTGTGATTGCTCTGGCGTAAATACTCCTTTTTCACAAAATACATCATTGAATTCTGCAAGGTTTAGCTCAGCTACTTTTGGCAGCATGTCATGAATGACTACATCCACAAATTCATCCTCACGTCCTTTATAGTCACGTGGCACCGCATGCGCCCCCATAAAGGTACTAACGACATCAATGTCATGTGTGGCTTGCAATTCCTTAGCTACTTCAAGCTGCTTCTTTTCAGTTTCCCAATCCAAACCATAGCCTGATTTTGCCTCAACCGTTGTGACACCATGCTTTAAAAACACATCTAAATGATTCATAGTTTTTCCATATAAATCACCAAAGCTAGTTTCTCGAGTCCGCTTTGTTGTGGCATGAATCCCGCCACCCGCATTCATAATTTCCATATATGTGGCACCGTTGAGTCGCATATTAAACTCCTGCTCACGTGTACCTCCATGAACTAAATGCGTATGACAATCAACGAGACCTGGCATAACAACCTTACCTGAGGCGTCAATAACCTCAGCCACCTTTATAAGATCAGGGAAATCCGCTTCTAGCTGGGCAATGGGCCCTACTGCTATAATGCTATTTCCCTCCATTAAAACACTGCCATTTTCCAGCACCGCAATGTCACGCATTTGTTCTTTTGTACGAGGACCTTGAACGGTACTTTTTAACGTGATCACTTCGTTGGCGTTTTTGATTAAAATAGTCACTTCACATCATCCTTTAGCATCGGTATATGCACACCTTTGTTCTTCGCTGTATTAATGGCAATTTCATAGCCAGCATCTGCGTGACGCACAACACCCATTCCTGGATCGGAAATTAACACTCGCGCAATTTTCTCAGCGGCTAGCTCCGAACCATCCGCTACTAGCACTTGACCAGCATGTTGAGAATAACCCATGCCTACACCACCACCATGATGCACACTTACCCAACTTGCACCACTTGCTGTATTGACAAGTGCATTTAGAATTGGCCAATCTGATACTGCATCAGTGCCATCAAGCATGCCCTCTGTTTCACGGTTTGGTGATGCAACTGAACCTGAGTCTAGGTGATCTCGACCAAAGACGATCGGTGCTGATAGCTCCCCATTGGCAACCATTTCATTAACCTTCAATGCAAAACGATGACGATCACCATAGCCTAACCAGCAAATTCGTGCCGGTAACCCTTGCCATTTCACCATTTTTTGCGCCATATCAATCCAATTTACTAGACCTGCATCTTCAGCAAACATTTCTTTTGCAAGTGCATCTGTTTTATAAATGTCCTCAGGGTTACCCGAAAGTGCAGCCCAACGGAATGGCCCTTTCCCCTCACAGAATAATGGACGAATGTACGCCGGAACAAAGCCAGGGAAGTCAAAGGCATTCGTTACACCCATCTCTTTGGCATAAGCACGAATATTATTACCGTAATCAAATACTTCCGCACCTGCTTGTTGGAATTCAAGCATTGTACGAACATGCTCAGCCATCGTCTCTTTTGCTCTTCGCTCATACGTTTTTACATCGCTTTTACGCAGTTCAAGTGCTTCCTCAAACGTCATGCCATTTGGAACATAACCATTGATTGGATCATGGGCAGATGTTTGGTCTGTTACAAAATCAGGAATAATTCCACGGTTCAACAGCTCACGATTAACGTCTGCACAGTTGCCAACAAGACCAATTGACGCAGGCTCTTTTTGGTCACGTAGTTTATTGACTAATTCAATCGCTTCATCTACCGTCCCCACTAGATAGTCACAGTAGCCCTCTTTAATTTTACGTTCAATTCGAGCACGTTCCACTTCGACTACTAAAATGACAGCGCCAGCCATTTTCCCAGCTAAAGGCTGTGCACCACTCATACCACCCATACCACCTGTAAGGATGAATTTGCCGCGTAAATCTGCCGTGCCAAATACTTTTTTGCCTGCCTCTACGAATGATAAATACGTTCCTTGTAAAATACCTTGTGCGCCAATATAAATCCAGCTACCAGCCGTCATTTGACCGTACATCATTAAATCGCGGTCCTCTAACTCATAAAAATGCTCCCAATTTGCCCATGCTGGCACTAAATTAGAATTTGCAATTAATACACGTGGCGCATGTTCATGTGTACGGAATACAGCTACCGGTTTTCCTGATTGAATAAGAAGTGTTTCATCATTCTCTAATTCTTTTAATGACGCAATAATTTGCTCATAGCTCTCCCAATTACGCGCTGCCTTCCCGATACCACCGTAAACGATTAGTTCATCTGGATTTTCTGCTACCTCAGGATCTAGATTGTTCATTAACATACGCATTGCAGCTTCCTGCGTCCAACCTTTACAAGATAATTCATTCCCACGTGGTGCACGGATATTTGTTTTGACTACCATAAAAAACACGCTCCTTTAAAATAGTAAAAATGCTATTGGTGTTACGATGATTAACGTTAATACGACACGTTCAAACCAAATGATTATAATTTGGCGCAATGTCACTGGAATTTCAGTTGATAAAATAAGTGGTATGACAGCCGAAAAGAACAAAATTGCTGAAATCGATACAACTGCCACAATAAATTTCGTCACAAGTGCTGCTTGTGTGACAACAAGTGCCGGTAAAAATACTTCTGCTAAAGATAATGACAGCGCTTTTGCCGCTAAAAATGGTTCTGGAATTTGCAGAACATATGTGAATGGTACAAAAATATACGAAAGCCAATCAAAAATTGGTGTATATGTTGCAAGTACAATCCCCAAAAGACCAACCGATAAAATCGATGGCATAACCCCCATCGTCATGATGAAGCCATCCTTTAGATTCGCCCATAAAATTTTAGACATAGGCGGATTCTGCTCAACCGCCTCCATCGCTTGACGCCACGCTTCTTTAAAATGCCCCTTCTTCACAATCTTTTCTGGCTGCGGCGTTGCGCCCTCGTAGTATTCATCCTTCATTGTACGAATTGGATAAATGCGCACTGTTAAGGCTGTGACCAAAAATGTTACAACGAGCGACACCCAAAAAAATGCATTCCAATGCTGCATCATATCCAGCGTACCGGCAATGACAACCATAAACGTTACAGATACAGTCGAGAAGCCTGTTCCAATAATCACAGCCTCCTTCGCTGTGTAGCGACCTTCCGTATAAAGACGGTTTGTTAACAGCAATCCAACCGAATAACTCCCGACAAATGAGGCTACTGCATCCACCGCTGAACGTCCTGATGTTTTAAAAACAGGTTTCATAAATGGCTGTGCTAAAACACCGATATATTCAAGCAATCCGTAGCTAACTAGAAGTGCTAAAAACAAAGACCCGATCGGAATTAGTATTCCCACTGGCTTAACAAGCTTCTCCAGTAAATACGGGCCAATGCTTTCATCCGCTAACCATGCAGGGGCTATATTGAAAATTAACAAAATCCCCGCAATCATACCGCCCACTTTAAGGATTGACATCACAATATTCACTGTCGACTTATTCCATTTCTTAGTCAGGAATGGATGAATCGCTCCACCTACAAGCATTATGAGTACATAGGCAGTTACAAGCAGTGGCGCTTCGGTGCGAATAAAATTTACAATGTGATCAATTAAAATGGAATTCTTACCCCGCCATTCAAAAGATACGAAAAAACTGAATATTCCGACTATACTACAGATAAACATCTTAATAGCGGAGGAGATTCGAAATTGCGAATCTCGCTCCAGCTCTCGTTGATGATATTCCATATTACTCCCTCCGATGTAAGTGCTTTTTCTGAAAGAAATTTCGAGGTCATCCAAACAAGCTGAAAGATTTTTTGGATTTTCTCTAGGAAGCGATCGTCTTAAAGTTTACATATACTCATTTAATAGAACATCACTCGTTAATAAATACTCTGAAAGCGCTTCAATTTCATCGCCGATAGGTTGATCCGCTAACAGTGGCGGACAAAACTCACGCACTTTTTCTAAAAACTTTCGCGTTGTTGGAGATAACTGCTCCTCTGCCTTATCTAAATGGATAGCCTGCGATGCACAAATCATTTCTATTGCAATGACACGAGCGGCATTGTGTACGATTTGACGTACTTGACGGGCTGATGTTGTACCCATGCTCACATGATCTTCTTGGTTACCTGATGTCGGTATGGAATCCACACTTGAAGGATGTGCCAATACTTTATTTTCAGATACGATAGAGGCTGCTGTATATTGAGCAATCATCAGTCCACACTCAATACCAGGATTTGTCGCTAAAAACGGTGGCAAACCTTCATTAAGTTGTGGATTAACCATGCGTTCTGTACGTCTCTCCGAAATATTAGCCCATTCACATACACCGACTTTTAAAAAGTCCATTGCTAATGCAATTGGTTGACCGTGGAAATGACCCCCAGACAATACTTCTCCATTTTCTAAAACAATCGGATTATCTGTCGTTGCATTCATTTCAATTTGCACGCGGTCCTCCGCATAGAAAAATGATTGCCATGAAGCACCATGTACTTGCGGAATGCAACGTAATGAATAGGCATCCTGCATACGGATTTCACCTTGCTTTGTCACACGTTTACTTCCATTAAGCCACTTGCGGATTCGTCCACCAACAAGCTCTAGTTCTGGGTGTGGTCTTACCGCCAAAAGCGCTGGATCAAATGCTGACGTAATGCCCTTCAGTGCCTCAAGTGTTAAACTTGCTGCCATATCTGCCGCTAGCCCCATACGCTCTGCCTCGTTCACTGTTAACACTCCGATACCCGTCATTGCTTGTGTACCATTTACAAGTGCTAGCCCTTCCTTAGCTTGTAGTCGGACAGGTTTTAGCCCAGCTTGCTGTAACGCCGCACTGCCACTCATCATCTCTCCATTAAACTCAGCCTTCCCTTCACCTATTAGCACTAAAGCCAAATGTGATAACGGCGCTAAATCTCCACTTGCTCCTACTGAACCTTGAGAAGGTACAATCGGATGGACTCCCTTATTTATAAGATTCAATAGCAGCTGCACTGTTTCCAGACGAATTCCTGAAAAACCTCGGGCTAAAGCATTGGCACGTAAAACCATCATGGCACGTACAACATCTGTCGGGAACGGTACACCAACACCTGTTGCATCTGAGCGTAATAAATTCAACTGTAAAAGCTCAATGTCTTCCTCTTCAATCTTTATATTACTTAGCTTTCCAAAGCCTGTATTCACACCATAAATGGTTTGGCCCTCAGCTAAGCGTTTTTCAATTCGCTCCCTACTTAAACGGATACGCTCCACACTGTCTGCAGATAGCGCAACCGTAGCAAGGCCATTTACAATTCCCCCTATTTGCTGCCTTGTTAATGTCTTGCCATCAAGCTCGATAATAGACTTCATACTGCCATCCCCCTGTTTCCTTTATAACTATGTAAAAATGCTCTTAATCCATTTCGCTATCGCTACAAAAGATAAATAACAATTACTCTAACTACATTGTACTAACTACTTTTTTCAGAAAATAGGGAATTTTAAAAGAGAATACATGAATTATTTCAGATTTTTTGTTATTTTAACAATATAATCGTATTTTTTTACGAAACTAGATAATTTTAAGGGGTGGGTTTGTAGTTATGAAATTGTTATTAATTGATAGAGACTCCGCTGATCTTTCAGGTATTCGTTGGTTTTTACATACATATTTTCCTGGCGATGTAGCCATCGAAATAAGTACAACTATTAATGAGGCACTTCAAAGTATCCAGCAATTCGAGCCTGAAGTGATACTACTAAACATTGACCTATTCTCGAATAATCGCTTAACTGCGCTTTATCGTGTTTTACAAAAACATTCAGGAACTATTTTAGCTATGACAACAGAGCCATTATTTAAAAATGCATTAAGGGCAATCGATTTACAGGTCGCACATCTCTTCGTTAAACCAATTGATTTAGAAGTATTAAAGCAAAAACTCACTGTTATTTCCCTTCAAACACCAAAGGCAGAAGCAGTATATCCAGAAGCTACAGATGAATCTTTTTACGATCAACTATTTTTAGATAGTAAAACTAGTACCCTAGAGACAAATATACACTTCACCATGATCGAGCCTGAGCATTCCGATATGTTTAACAAACTGTACAACTGGCTTCAGCAAACGCCTATTTATTCTAGTATGAGGATTTATCCTTTATCAGAGAGAATTGTTTGCTTATTCCAAACAAATGATTTAGAGAAAGATGTTCGTACATTAATCAAGGAATGGCGATTGACAAATAATAGCTCTTTAAATATTGGGATATACGATGGGGAACCTACAACTATGAAGAATATGTATACCTTAACGAAGCGTGCACTTCGTCAAAGCTTTTACGAAGGCTATGGGCACATTTTTTATACGAGTAAACAGTTGAAGACACAGCCCTTCGATCCTTTACTAACACCCGAAGAGCAACAATTGTTGATAAGTAGTTTAGAGGACGGGAATATTGAAGCTGTCAAAGCATTTTTATATCGACTATCTAATGAAGGAATTTATTACGAGCAAGATGACTTACGTATTCATCTAACAAGTGTTTTGGCGCAAATCCGCCGCTTTATGCTGAAGTATAAATTACACGAGAAAGCTGCCATTGAGCAAAATTATCGTCAGCTTTTTCATTTAATTATTGAGCATCCTATATTTTATACCATTCAAAATGGCATCATATCATTTACACAAAAACTGATTGAATTGGCCCGTGAGGCACGAATGGAGAAACGGGCCGACTATGTAGAACTGGCCATAGAAATTATCGACCAACAATTTCAGGATAGCGGGTTATCTTTACCTTACGTTGCCCATAAATTGGGTATTAGTCCCAATTATTTAAGTACGATTTTTTCAAAGAAGCAAGGCTTGCCACTTAAACGCTACCTGCAACAGGTCCGAATTCATAATGCTTCAAAAATGCTTGTAGAAACTGATTTTGCCATTAGTGAAATTGCCTATTTAAATGGTTTTGAAGACTCGAATTATTTCATTAAAATTTTTAAACAGCACATCGGAATTACTCCTCATCGTTATCGTAAAACATAAAAAGGCTAAATAAGTAACATGGAGTGGATTTCCGTTCCAACTAGGAGTTCGTAAAGAGTAGCGGATAGAGGCTTTATCTTCGCGGGATCTCATCGATATCTGATCCCCAAGAAGTGAAATGCCCAACCTTAACTGTAATCAAGTGTTATTATCAATTATCATATTCTATTTTCAATAAGAATAAATAAACAAAGGAGTTCATTTTAATTTCTTTTAATCTTGAGCTATCTCTTCTTTATAACTAAATTTTAAACAATTCTCGAAAATGTTTAAAAAGGCTAAATTTGTGGTAAAACCTATTCATAATCTCTTTAAATCCGGCATATATTTATAGTCTATACTTTAATGTAAAAATTCTTTAACAATAATAATTATAATTTACTAGCAATTCTAGTTTGTATTTGTTATAGTTATTGATGAAGAGTTTGACTCACAATTTTTTCTTCAGGAGGTAAACTAATATGACAAACCAAAATGATCGTAGCCGTCGTTTTACAACAGCAGGTGGCGCTCCAGTAGTAAGCAACCACGATTCAATGTCAGCAGGTCCTCGTGGTCCTCTATTACTTCAGGATGTATGGCTAGTTGAAAAATTAGCAAACTTCAACCGTGAAGTTATTCCTGAACGTCGTATGCACGCTAAAGGCTCAGGTGCATTCGGTACTTTCACTGTAACGCATGATATTACTAAATATACAAAAGCAAAAATCTTCTCAGAAGTTGGGAAGAAGACTGAAATGTTTGCACGCTTCTCCACAGTTGCAGGTGAACGTGGTGCAGCGGATGCTGAGCGCGATATTCGTGGCTTTGCACTTAAGTTCTATACTGAAGAAGGTAACTGGGATTTAGTTGGTAACAACACACCTGTATTCTTCTTCCGTGATCCTTTACACTTCACAGATTTAAACCACGTGGTAAAACGTGACCCACGTACAAATATGAAAAATGCGAATTCAAACTGGGATTTCTGGACTTCCTTACCAGAGGCGCTTCACCAAGTAACAATCGTTATGTCTGATCGTGGTATTCCGTCAGGTTACCGCAATATGCATGGTTTCGGTTCTCACACTTATAGCTTTATTAATGAAGAAAATGAGCGCGTATGGGTTAAATTCCACTTTACTACAGAGCAAGGCATTAAAAACTTAACTGGTGCCGAGGCTGCTGAAGTGATTAGTAATGACCGTGAATCTTCACAACGCGATCTATATGAAGCAATTGAAAAAGGCGATTTCCCTAAATGGAAAATGTCCATTCAAGTAATGACAGAGGAACAAGCTCGCAAATTACCATATAACCCATTTGATTTAACGAAAGTATGGTATAAAAAAGACTTCCCATTAATTCCTGTGGGGGAATTCGAGTTAAATAAAAATGCGGACAACTACTTTGCGGAAGTTGAGCAAGCTGCATTTGCACCATCTAACATTATTCCTGGCATTAGCTTCTCGCCAGACAAAATGTTACAGGCTCGTATCTTTGCATATGGAGATGCACAGCGCTACCGTTTAGGAGTGAACCACTACTCGCTTCCTGTAAACGCACCAAAATGTCCATTCCGTACGTTCCACCGTGATGGTGCTATGCGTTTCGACGGCAATCTTGGTTCAACTTTAAGCTATGAACCAAATAGCTATGGTGAATGGGAACATAATTTAGACTACAAAGAGCCTGAATTACGTATTGACGGTAATGCTGGTATCCATGACTTCCGTGAAGATGATAACAACTACTTTGAGCAGCCAGGTAAATTATTCCGACTAATGACTGCTGAACAACAACAACGCCTATTCGAAAATACTGCTAATGATATGGCGCCAGTTGAAGAGTTCATCAAACGCCGTCATATCCTTCACTGCTATCTAGCTGATCCAGCATATGGTGAAGGTGTAGCAAAAGCTATGGGTCTTT
Organism: Lysinibacillus sp. NPDC059133; assembly: GCF_042755925.1. Classification (NCBI taxonomy): domain Bacteria; kingdom Bacillati; phylum Bacillota; class Bacilli; order Caryophanales; family Bacillaceae; genus Lysinibacillus; species Lysinibacillus sp. NPDC059133. The sequence goes on from NZ_JBHZDH010000086.1 coordinate 14,044, forward strand.
CATTAGAAGGTATAGATCTTTCAAACCCATACGAAAAACAAGCAACAAACGTTTAACTTATTTCAGCAGAAGCCTCTGCTGAAATAAGTTAAAGCCTCCGGCGGATGTCACGGAATCGGAAAGGAGTTCTTTGTGCAAGCACAAAGCCGATTCCAGACACAATTATGCCGAGGCATAATTGATTTT
>NZ_JBHZDH010000087.1:0-13860 GCF_042755925.1 Lysinibacillus sp. NPDC059133
ACACAGGACATGGCAACACCATCTGTGGAGAGCTTTGTAACGCTTCTCTTAAGTATATAAGAACCCCACTGCTTTAGCTGTGGGAGTAGTCAGATCATACTTCAATGCTTAGATTTAATTTTAGGTTCAATGGAATTTAGATTGAATGAGAAGCATAAGGCAATTCCAGAAGGTAAGAAAAGAAGAGGAAAAAGAACAGTAGCTAAAGAAAAGTTATACAAACACATCAATGCACATATTCGAGCAATTTATTCGAATTTCAATGTAGGCGAAACAACAGGTTTAAAAGATAATATCGAGAATCGATGGAATCACCAATATAGACATTGGAAATTTAAGCTGAATAATAAAATCGAAAATAAACAATATCTATCAAAAAACAAAAAAACGGGCCCCGTCATTCCTACGTGAGTAGCTCACGTAAAACGTAAGCCTTCGAAATGACCAAGCCCTTCTAGTTAATTATAGTGTAGACCCATTGACTAAATTTAGTCAATAGATATGTTGCAGAATTGCGAAAAAACAAAGAAGATTAAGCTATTTTTTATCAAAAGTTTAGATTTCTAAATTAAATATATGCAATATAAATCAATTACAGACCGGGTAATCACAAAAAAAATTGTGAGCCTGGTCATTTTCAATCGCTAAAAACAGAACGTTGGCTCTGTTTATTCCAAATAAGGATATTATGCTTTTGTGTGGCGTAAATACTCGTTTCTGCTGCTATTGAAAATAAGCTAAGCTTCTTTTGCTACAGTAATAGATTGAGGCAATTCGCAATTCTCTAATATCTTCAGGTGGTCATACATTTTCCAATACACCCAAGTCCTCAAAAGTATATTTAATGGTAAAATTATATATATATATCTATGATTTCAAGTTTTGCTGTATAATAGGTCCTGTTGAATATCTACTTTAGGAGGACTTTTTTATGAATCAATGTTCATCATGTGGTACTAATAATCCTGATCCTATGAAGTTTTGTCAGGGATGTGGCTCACCACTTGAAATAGTAACAACAGAAAATCAAAAAAGGGTTACATCAAAACCAGCGAAAGCACCTTTGAAAAAATCGAACAAAATCATGGCGATTGTTTTCGCTTTTATTTTGTTAGCTGGGGGAATCACACATTTTACCATCAAAAATCAACTAGACCCATATAAGCAATTAACAAATGCTAACAAAGCATTTGTTAACAACGATTACGAAGCTTTTCTCAATTACTTCGAAGTTGATTCGGATGTAGTTGTTGATGCAAAAGCTTTCCATCGATATATGGAGGACATCCAATGGTCAGACAAAATTAGCCCTCAACTTGAAGACGGCATAAAAAAAATCGACAAAGGTTCTTTTGCAGATGCGATTGTTGGTCAGGATGGACAAAAAATAATGGCAATCATGGATGAAAAATTTTTAGGTATTTATAGAAAATACAGTGTTAAAATCATCCCAATTGAAGTCACTGCTTCAACATCATTAAAAACAGCTACAATTACATATGGCGATAGTAAAAAAATGAAAATAACAGATAACAATACACCAATCGGCAAATCTATTCCTGGTGTTTATAAGTTTTCGATTTCCGTAGCGGACGATTTTTCTGAAAAAACATTTGAGGAAGAACAAATAATTACGAATAATGATGCAAGTAAACAAGAAATTTTCTTTGATTTTTCCGAAAAAGCAGTAGCACTTAGCTCAGATTATAATGACGCCATTGTTTTCATTGATGGAAAAAGCACAAAGAAAAAAGCGAATGAACTAAAATTATTTACTTTACTATTAGATGGCTCAGCGACAATTCATGCAGAACATACAGTTGATGGGCAGAAGAAAGTATCAGAAAAAGTCAAACTAGATTCAAATGATATACACATTCCATTTGCTGATGTACAGAAAAGAACGGCTGATAGTGCAGCAAAAGAGCAGAAGAAAATAGTCGATGAAGCGGCAAAAGAGGAACTTATGAGAGATTACGCGGATTACGCGCGCAATTTTTATTATGATTTCCGTAACTCTCATCAGGACGGATTAAATACTGGAGATTTCAATTATATTTCTAATTACTTTGAAGATGGCTCAGCGGTAAAACGAAGTTACAGAGATTTTGTACTAGAGCATCGTGATCGGGATTTCGAATATAGTTACACTTTCCTAGCAAATGATATTATAGAAATGAAAGCTACTAGTTCTAATACCTTTGAGCTAACATCCCAGGAGACATTCGAACTTTATGAATTAGGCGATGAACCAGGGGAATGGAAAAACGAGCGCACAAAACTTTACAAGTTAAAATTAATTAATGGCTCACTTTATATTTCAAGTATTGAAAATGTAGGCGAAGTTATAAAAACAAGAATTTCATGATACGGTGTTCAAATAAGTAAAAAAGGGGGAGGGAGGATTTATTATGGAAGAAACACCACATAAAAAACGTTCAGTTTATGATAATAACGTGAATAAAAAAGGAATAGTTATTGCTAGCATTATATTATGTTACTGTGTAATTTCTGTTATCTATTCGCTTTTCTTATATGAAAAAGTCGAGTGGTCTCTATTATTTTTAGCATTATGTATGATTTATGTAATAGAAATTGCTATAACCAATAATAAATTAATTAAAAAGAACTTCAATAACAAAAAAATGAAAGCATATTCTAAATAAGGATATGCTTTTTTTGTGGTGTAAATACTTTGCGGCCATATTTTAAATAATGCCTTTTCACCAATTTAAATAGACTTCAAGTTGCATCATTGATAAAGGATTTTGATGATGAAATATACTTATCTTAATGCAGAGGGGGATATGGGGAAATGAATATTACGAAATTTGAGGAAGCTGATATTGAAGAAATTGTTTCTTTGTTCTACGAAACAGTTCATTCAGTAAATTTAAAAGATTATTTTTAGGCAGTACAGTCCGATCTAAAAGTTCAAAAAAAGCAATGTCCCCCAAATGCATTCGGGGACATTGCCAAAATCGATCGTACAACCGATAAATTATTTATTGAAGCGTACAAGGCGCTCAATTGGAAGACGTGAAGAGCCATAAGCTGGTCCAGCTGCCTCGCCAATCGCTAGTAATAAAATAGGCACTTCGTTCGGTGGTAACTCCATATATTCAGCAAATTTTGATTTGTCGAAGCCACCCATTGCGACTGTATCATAGCCCATTTCCTTAGCTAACAGCATAATTTGCATTGAAATTAAACCTGCATCAAAGTGAACGATATTTAGTAGCGCCTCTTTTGGAAGCGCACCATACATTGCTAGTGAGTCCTGTGCAAGCTTACTTGCAATTTCTTCAGGCATATAGCCTAGCTCAACATTTTCTGCATAAATTTCCTCTGCATTTAGATACATTTCTGTATCTCCAATGACAGCGATAATGGCAGATGCTGTTTCGATTTGTTCTTGATTAAATGAAAAAATATTAATGTTTTTTTGGATTTCTTTATCATCGATGACGATAAAGCGCCATGGCTGCATATTACTTGAAGATGGGGATGAAGTTGCATTTTGTAACAGTTGCATAATCGTTTCACGAGAAATTGTTGCGTTAGCATTGTATTTACGAACCGATTTACGCTCGTGCATAATTTGTTTTACTGGTGTAGTTGTTGTCATATGATTTCCCTCTTTTACTATATATTAATTAAATCGCTTTAATTGTTACGTTGATATTGCCCATTGTCGCTTTTGAATATGGACAAACGGTATGTGTAAACTCTAATAATTGTTGTGCTTCTTCAATGGATAAGCCTTCAATATGTCCTTCAATGTCAACAGCAAGCACGTAGTCAAATGCAGCTTGCTCCATTAATTTAACTGTTGCTTTAATTGTTGATGCCCCTTGAATTTTCTTTTGGCGTTTAATTAAATCTAGTGCGCTGTTAAAGCAAGCGCTATAACCTGCTGCAAATAGTTGTTCTGGGTTTGTAACATCCTCTAATTTCGAGCCAGGTGGTGCAATATTTAATGATAACGATTGATCCTCTGCATACGATTTACCATTACGGCCACCGTCATTAATCATTGTTGTTGTATATAATTCTTTCATTAGATAAAACTCCTATTCTGCGGCGTCAATCAATTAGATTGTGCACAATTTAATTTTACAAAATCGATTGTACACAATTTAATTGTGTTTGACAAGTGGAAACTTTATTTTTAATATTAAAAGTATCAAAAGTACTTAAAGAGGGGATTCCTATGCCGAATCATTTAGATAATCAACTTTGCTTTTTATTGTATGCGACTTCAAAGGAAATCATTCGACAATATACGATGCTATTAAAGCCATACGATTTAACTTATACAGGCTATATCGCCATACTAGCCCTAGAGGACGATGAGCAAATTACGGTGAAGGAATTGGGGCAACGTTTATTTTTAGATTCTGGTACATTAACACCAGTACTAAAAAAGTTAGAGGTAACAGGCTACGTCCGTCGTGAGCGTTCCAAGGAAGACGAGCGACAAATGAAAATCTATTTAACAAAAGCAGGAATTGAAGTACGCCAAAAGCTACCTGAAGTGTCACATCAAGTAATGAATCAAACGAACATTTCAGAGCAGCAGTATATGCAGCTGAAAATCGTACTTCGAGATATTTTACAAAACGACTTGCCAATGAAGGATGAAAAGCAGGGGAAATAAACTGATGTATGAGTCTCTCCCTGAACTAATGGATCAATGCACACAGGATTCAGCCACAAAATAAATAAATTGTATTATTTGGTATCGCCAACTATCAAGTTGGCGATTTTCTATTTTATATAATAAAAACAGGGATAATCAGACATATTCCTATACACATGCCGGCCTTGTTTTTAATTGCCTCAATCTAACCCACATAACCAGAAAATTATGCTATATCCTCAATTTAATGATAACTGTTACTTGTAACCTCACTAGCCCGTAAAGTTTGACTTGGAGTGGAGACTAGGCGACTCCTTGGGGACTAGCGTCTCAGATGAGATCCTGCAGCGAAGCGGCTCATCGAACGCCCCCAGGAAGCTTTGCTCTGTGCGAAAGCGAAGCGGCAGCAATTGTTTTATCTGTGCGAAAGCGTAGCGACAGCAACAACAAAGGGCCAAGTCGGAACGGAAATCAACCACACGTTATGATAATAAGCGGAAAAAGGAGTTCATGAAACTTTTCGCAATTAAAACACGTAAATATAATGAAATGTTTTATTTATACATAAATGGGGGTTGTTATAGTGGAGAAGTTCAGTAGTCCAGAAGAAGTCATAGATATTTGGTTAAGCGAAGGTTACGAAAAAGTTTATGATGCTACATCAAAAGATTTTCAGCAGATAGTCACTTTAGAACAATTCATTGAGCTAAGCACATCTTTTAATAGTAGCGTGAAAAATTATCAATTAGAAACTAAGACGATATTACAAGGTTTAACGCATTACGTATGGTTAGATGATAAACGAGAGAAAGTAGTTGTAGCTTCCTTTGATGAACTCAATCAAATACAGCGTTTTTATTTAAAGGCTTTTATTTCTTATCCAAAAACGGACCAACAATATACAAAAAATAAATACATAATGCCAATTAGAGATGAGTGGTTTGTTTTTTGGGGTGGTACAAATGAATTTGTAAATTATCATTATGTATATGAAAATCAGCGATATGCTTACGATTTAGTAAAAGTTCAAGATGGACAATCTTATCAAAAAAGCCCAATTCAAAATGAAGATTTTTATGCTTTTGATGAAGATATTATAGCACCAGCAGATGGTAAAGTCGTAAAAGTTGTAGATGGAATAAACGATAATGTACCTGGTGAAATGGATGAACATAATGCAGCAGGAAACTATGTCGTGATTGAACATGCTAATAATGAATTTAGTATGATCGCACATTTTAAAATGAACTCGATTTTAGTAAAATCAGGCGACATCGTTACAGAAGGGCAACTTATTGGAAAATGCGGAAACTCTGGTAATTCATCAGAAGCTCATATTCACTTTCAGGTAATGGATGCCCCAGAGATTGTACATGGAAAGTCCATTCGTATTCTATTTAAAGATGGTAAAGAGCCAATACAAGGGAATACGGTGTCTAATATATAGGAGTATAAAGATAGCTTTGATGAACAACTTGATAAAACAGAGAAATCATTAATCTCTAGAGCAATAGATAGGTTCTTTAAATAACGGGGGCTGTATTAACGAGTCGTAAAAGATAGATAAAGCAGTAAGCAGTGCCAATATTATAAATTGCTCATTACCTAATTATTGTATAATTACCTCGATATATTTTAGAAAGTTGTGAGAAGATGAAGAATAAAAAAAGGAATAGTTGTTGCTTGTATAATATTCTGTTACTGTGTAATTTCTGTTATCTATACGCTTTTCTTAGATGGGAGAATCGACTGGTCACTATTATTTTTAGCGTTATGTATGATTGGTCTAATAGAAGTTGCTATATCTAATAATAAATTACTTAAAAAGAAATTGAATAAGTAAGCATGAAAGCATAATTTTTTTAAAAGAGGTAATGAGCCAATACAAGGGGATACGATATCTTGAACATGTGAAGCGAAAGCAAAGTGTCAGGTATGGAAGCTCTCACCTCTAGAGGTGGTGAGATGAACGCGGGATTAAGTTACTCTTCGATAAGATAGTTCGAAATTTTTGATTTTTATGTATTTTCGCATGTATTCTATTCAAGAGGTGATAGAATGGCCAAACATAAAAAGATAATAGCTATTTCAGGTAGCATTCGAGAAGGCTCTTCCAATACGAATATATTAAAGGCTTTAGCAGCTTTTATTCCTGAAAGTATTGATTATTCAATTTATAACGGAATACAAGACCTTCCGCATTTCAACCCGGATATAGACGGAACGGAACCGCCAGCTGTTGTCGAGAGTTTTAGAAAAACGTTAGCTGAATCAGATGCGCTTATTATTTGTACGCCAGAATACGCAAAAAGTGTTCCAGGAGTTTTGAAAAATGCTTTAGAGTGGCTTGTCTCATCTGCTGAACTTTATAAAAAAACAGTAGCTGTTATAACAGCTTCTCCAGCAATTACTGGGGGAGACAAAGCGCATGAATCTTTACTACTTACGCTGGGAATGCTTGATACTAACATTGTTGAAGATGGATCATTGCTAGTCCCATCTGTCGGAACTAAATTTAACGATAATGCTACAGTGAAAGACGAGAGCACTAAGCAATCACTTATCGACCTTATTAATAGTTTAGTGTACGAGATTAATAAATAATAAACTTTATAATTCACAATAAATTGGTGTAGCTACTGCGGTTTCTAAAAAGAGCTATAGACCATATTTTATGCCTTACTCCTAGCAGGGGTAGGCTTTTTCTTTTATGGATAAGAAATTGACGCCGAAACAACAAGCATTTGCTGATGCTGAAAGAAGTAAAAAAGATCACCATAAATAGGTGATCTTGAATACTCCGTTTTCAAATTTCGTTACTATTTACCAAATAAAAGGAATTAGCTTTTTAGTTTTCTGTTTATATAGTGTAAATTGTTCTCCATACTTGTTTTGTAAGTAATCATCAGATTTTGGAATATAGCCAAAAACAAATACTAAGAATAAACCTAGAGGGATAAGCAAACTATACATATTGTTAGAGATTAGCGCTAAGCCTAGTACCCAAAGGCAATCTCCAAGATAATTAATATGAATTGCATATTTAAATAAACCGCCTGTATATAGTTTACCTTTGTTTACAGGATTGTCTTTAAACGGCTTTCTAAGTAACTCTGAAACTGTGTTTAACATACTGCCCCCTAAAAATAATATCCAGCCTACAATAAGTACTGTTAGGTTTGGATCCTGATTACTAGTAATCATTAAAATGGGGAAACCTAAATAATAAATCCCGAAAGCTAGACTATTCATGATGGCTTCTTGCCATGCAATCCCCCTAGGCAACCATATAAACATCATAGCTGTTAATCGTATAGCTGTAATAATTAATGCAATAAAAAGCCCTAGTGAAATGCCTGATTTGTCATATGTAATGAAAAGTAAATAATAGGCAATGATTAAATAGATAATCTCAGCAACTAAAATCAAGAGTTTTTCTTTTATCGTTGACTTGTTAATACCATACATTTAAGACGCTCCTTCATTTTTTATTTAATGGGGAAGTATACCTCTGTAATATTATTTTCCTCAGGTGTGTTATAGGGGTCCGTTAGATAAACTTCAAACGGAGCACCGTTCAGTTTATAGTTATTTTCATCAATCCAAACATGCAGCTTTGTATGAATAGAAGGTAATTCATCGTAAGAGCCAATAAGCGTAGCCATTGCGCAAAGACCAGGATTAAACACTTTTGTTTTATTGGTGGCCATTGCAAGGGGAATCGCAATTTCCACATCATAATTTTCAGGTTCATATTCTGAGCTATGGAAAATAGCAAGTGGCTTGGCGATAGGTGATAAATTTTCAAACAAAATTTTACTAAACAACTCATTAAAGTGTAGTAGAAAATCAGCGGTATTTATTTGCTTTCGTTGAGATACTATATGATAGGTTAAGTGATCAACAAGTTTAATCTCAATCTGATCTAAATAACCCATAATATTTTCCTCTTCTTCTAATAGTTGAATATCATGCTTTAATTTTTTTGACAACGAAGAATAAAATGTAATCTGTTGTGCCAGATTTTCTTGTTTGGCTTTCATTTTAGAGTTTAGAAGTTCGGTATCCTCCCAATCAGCTAAAATAACCTTAATTTCTTCCAATGAAAATAAATAGCTTTTTAAGCGTGCGATCAATAAAGCTGTTTCTAATTGAGAAATATTATAATAGCGATAGTTGTTTTTAGCGTCTATGAAAGCAGGTTTTAAAAGTCCGATTTCATCATAGTAGCGAAGAGTCTTCAAAGTGAGATGCGATATTTTTGAAAACTCACCAATTGTAAGCATAACAATCACCTCCTGTTTTAACTATAATGCTTCCTGTAAGGGGAGGGTCAATCAATGTAGTTAAATTTTTTTATGGCCCTATAAGATATTGGTGGAATTGGGGAGTAATAGGTCGCGAGATTGCGTCAGGAAGAAATTTGTTAATTTGATTTAAACCTTAAGTTGGGTATACATTCCACAGGTGTTAATCAAACTGTTGATAAGAAATCTAAGGTGCAGTTTTATATGGGGAAATATATAAAGATTATTTATTTTGTTTAGATAAAAGGAAAAAGTTGATCCGGAAAGTCTGTAAAAAGGACTTCTTGGATCAACTTCAGAGGCTGTGGTTATCCTTATACGTACATCATCATCGCCACTAATGACCTCTTCTTTTAATTGAGGATGATTTTTAAGAAATTCCATTAAGCGTGCTGCTGAACCATTAGGTGTATTTTGACCGTTTTCCCAAGATTCAACTGTTCGAACTGATACGCCCATTAAGCCAGTAAACAATTTTTGCGTTAATTAAAAAAATGAAAAGGATCGCCTACTATCTCTTAACACGCAAAGAAATGTACGTAGACTTAGGTGAAGATTACTTTGACAAGCAAAAAGAACAATCTATTGTACGATATTCAGTTCGAAGACTTGAAAACTTAGGGTATAACGTCACAATCGTTGAACCGGATACCTCCTAATCCAACAAATAATTCTATCCTAATTTTGACGCTGCAAATTTAAAAAAACAAATGAGCTGCGTCTGCTTTCGTGTTGTCTTTATTCAGAAATTGAAGAGTTTAATTTTCATGGGAGTTTAATAAGAAAAGCAAATCTAATAAAGAATAGTACATACTTATGATACGGTTCACCTTAATGTAGTTAGTTTCCATTATATATATATATCCTTACCAGCGATTCATCGCTATTTTCACCCAGACAACGTATAATAAGAGAAGCAGAAGAAGAATTCATTTTTCCTCTAGTTAAAAAAAGAGGTGCAATTACTTGAAACAGTTTGAAACAGCATTACCTGAGCAATATGAATCATTAAAAAAACAGGCCAATTATACGTCTAGCTGGCGAGAGCGTTTAGACGCAGTCGAAATGTTATCGGCTTATCAACATGACAAAATCATAGATTTATTAAAAAATCGTATGCAGCATGATACTGTCAACAAGGTGCAATTAGCAGCCTATGAAGCACTCGCGGCGTTTGGTGAGGACGTAGAGAAGCCATCACCTGCACGTTTTGATATTATCAAAGGCACAGACAAAATTTTCCTGCGGGTGAAAAAGAGCTTGCCGAAGGACCATACAGTGGCAGACTTTGCGGATAAACTAAAACGAATGCGTTTAGATGTCTTTGATGCGTATGAAGGCGACAAAGGTGTAGAATTTATGAACTGGTTAGAGGAACGCTGGGCAAAACTATAATCAGTAGTTTTACGATTTATGAAGGAAAGTCATTCTCTCCGCTTGTGGAGGGAATGGCTTTTTCTTATCTTACGCTGCGGGTTCATCGAAACTAATATTAAATTGTATTACTTCTTTTCTTTGATCATCTATCTTTATTGTAAACAAACACCTTATTCAACTAACCTGCTCCATTAGCCATCCATGAAGCGCAAAAATCAGCTCTTCACCACAGAAAATGAAAGATGATTAAGTTCTTTCATGGGAGTTAAATAAGAACGGCGACGCTTATTCCACAATCGCGCCTGATTGTGGAATGACCTTATGTTAAATCTTATCTAAGGTAAATTTATGATTTTATTATATGCTGTTTTCCTCTACTAAATTAACAACAAACTCCTTAGCATCTTCAAATGTATTGTTATCAATCAAATCATAACGTATCTCGTACCATCTATCTTCAAACTGTATCTCAAATGCATACATTTCATTTTCTCCAAGTCCTTGAGAATAAAAAACAACCTTGTCCTTTACTTTGAATTCTCCATCATAATAAGGTTGTTTTTCCATCATTCCTGGGCCAATCCAAATAGCGATGACAGGTATTGCTTTGTATTGTTCATTAATAAATGCTTCAAAACCTTGTTGAACACCGCCAATATTTAATCTTTCATCCGTCTTCAAGGAGTAATCAACATATAGATTACTTAATTCGTCAGTGAATTCAAAATCACTGTTATACTTATAATGAAAGCCTGCTGTCCTTATAACATATTTAGGATGTTCAGGTATATGAACTTTGAGATTCATTCTTTCTTCCATTTGTTTTTCGATTTCTTGTTGAGGTGTCCTACTATTCTCAACACCTGTAGTTTGACATCCTGCTAGAACAATTGACAACAAAGTAATGGTCGTTAATAATACGAAAACTTTTTTCATAGAAATGATTTCCCTTCTTTAATTCCCTATTCTAGTATAGTTTATAAGAATGCGTTAAAAAAGAAAGTTAGCTCATACTCACTTATTAGATTATACCGAAATAATCCAAACGCTTATTAAACTATTCTGCCTCGTTAGTTGAATAGCAACAATCTTTTAGAAAACAACCTATATCTTTTATTGCTTAGAAGTTTAAGAAATAGGCTTTAATGGACAATTAATAATTGATATAAGCTCCTATTAAATTACTGCAACATTAGATTGATTTAATTGTTGTAGTAAATAGAATTATCTGTGGTAAAAAAGAGGATAGATAGAGCGAATTCATTTTAGCTCTCCTATCCTTTTAATTTCTATACATATAATGTGTGACATTAAATAAGAATTCACTATTTAAAATAGTTTCAGCTTATAACTTGACTTTTAATAAAAGAAATATCATTCAGCTTTTAGTATGCTTATTCGCGAATAACCAACAGTACTCCACTAAAGATTAATGCAGTGCCAACCCAAAAGGATACGCCAATTTGTTCGCCTAGTAATAGCCATCCTAGGAAGGTGCCGACGATTGGTTGAAAGAAGAAAAATAAACCGCCACTTGCGGCATTGAGCATCTGTAATCCACGATTCCACAGTAAGAAGCCACACGCTGTAGAGATAACGCCTAAGTAGAGTAGGCCACCCCAGATTGATGGTTCTGCCATCGCATGGAAGTCTAAATTAATTAATCGTGGAATGGCTAAAGGTGTTAAAACAATGATAGCGACAAGTGTTCCGTAGCTAGTGACAACGATTTGTGAATACTGTTCCGGTACCCGTTTAATAAGGACGGACATCAGTGACCAGGTTAGGGCAGCAATTAGTAGAGCAACCCCACCTAATTGATGTGAAGAATCGATATGTGCACTACCTACGATCATATAGACACCAAATGTCGCTAGAATAATAGAAACCGCTTTTTTTAACGTGATTTTTTCTTTTAAAATGAATCTCGCAAAAACAACCATAAATGCCGGTGTTGTTGCTGTAATGATGGCTCCCATTTGAGCAGTAGACAGCATAGTACCTATTTCTTGAGCAACGATAGAAATTGTATTGCCGATGAGCCCAATCATAAAGATTAACAGCCAGTCCCGTCTATCAATTCGCCACGATTGCTTTGTAATAATGCCAATGATGAACAAAGCGATTATTGCAATCATATAGCGCAGCCATACTAATTCTAAAGGTGGTACGGTATCGACAACTACTTTAACTACTACATACATGCCGCCCCAAATGCTAGCAGCAAGTGATAAATATAAGGAACCTAATAAGGTTTTTTTCATGTTTTCCCCTCCGTTATCTCTAGACAATTCCTGTCCTTAACGGAGATATGAAGATTCTCCGTTAAGGGAGAATAACTTCAGGTACATCGTGTTCAAATAATGGTGAGAAGATCATAATAGCCAGCTCCTTTTATAGTATTTCATTCATCATATAACATTTTTTTGAATTTGAGAGAAAAAAATGATCTGAGCTCGGTGAAATGTACCGAATTCAGACCATGTTAAATCAATTTCGCCTTGGCGTAATTGTAACTATCGCTTCATTAGTGCTACGCTTTATTTGTTGAATGAAGATAAATTATTGAGCTGTATAGCCGCCATCGACAAGAAGGGTAGTACCATTGACAAAGCTTGCATCATCGCTAGCTAAAAATAACACGGCTTTTGCTATTTCCTCTGGTTTACCAAGTCTACCTTGTGGATGAAGTGAAGCTAAATATTCTTTCTGTTGAGCATCTACTTCAGAAAGTAGGGGAGTGTCAATGTATCCCGGACATACAGCATTAACACGAATGCCTTCTTTTGCATAAGCAGTACATAAGTTTTGTGTTAACAGTTTTACGCCACCTTTTGCAGAGGAGTAGGCTGTTGGAGCTGGTAAGGAAACAAAACTATGAATGGAACCAGCGTTAACGATAACACCGCCTGTACCTTGTTTAAGAAACTGCTCAATGGCATATTTATCAGAAAGAAATACACCTGACAAATTAATATCGATCGTTCTTTTCCATTTTTCGTAGGATAATTCATGTGCTGGAGCATCATCGGCTACACCAGCATTTGCATACATAATATTTAGCTTACCGTATTTATCGACCGTTTCATTAATCATGTTTTGGATTTCTTCTTCTTTTGTTACATCTGTTTTGATGAAAAGAGTATCATATCCATTACTATTCAATTCTTCTGAGATGCTTTGTCCACGATCCGAAAAATCAGCAATAACTACTTTTGCTCCTTCTTCAACAAATAGGCGAACAGTCGCTTCACCAATACCACTTGCCCCACCTGTTACGATTGCTACTTTATCTTTTAATTTCATATTTAATCCCGCCTTTTATTTTAATGTTGGTTTATCTAGTGATACTTCCATCATACTCGTTTCATTCTGAAATACGATCCTATAAGTTGCTGTAGAATATTGTGTTAATATCGTCCATTTATAGGGTAATGGATTCTGACTACTCCCACAGCTAAAGCAGTGGGGTTCTTATGTACTTAAGAGAAGCGTTACAAAGCTCTCCACAGATGGTGTTGCCATGTCCTGTGT
>NZ_JBHZDH010000088.1:0-13744 GCF_042755925.1 Lysinibacillus sp. NPDC059133
CGAAGCGACAGCAACAAATGTTTTATCTGTGCGAAAGCGAAGCGACAGCAACAATTGTTTTATCTGTGCGAAAGCGAAGCGACAGCAACAACAAAACGCCCAGTCGGAACGGAAATCAACCCCACGCTATGGTGGTAAGAACGTTGATTTCCATGACTGGCTGAATGAATACAAAGGCATCGAGAGTTATCTTCTCGATGCCTTTTATAGATTAACAGATATAGCATTAAACAGCTCGGTTGTTTCCTGCTCTGGTAAAATACCGAGATCCGCCATCAAGATACTTTTAAAGGTATTGTAAACCTTTACTGCACCTGCTCGATGATCAACTTCTATATAGTGCCTCATTAGCTGTTGGATGGTTTTATCGGAATATGGGTTATGTTCTACTGTTAAAAGTAATATATGCTCTCGTTTTTTTACATCATGTATTGCTGTATAGTGCTCTACTAAATCATGAAGTAAAAGAGTAAATTTGTTGTTCATAAAATTTGCTTTACTAGTAATCCAGGGATAATCTAATGAGGCCATAAATTCACCTTGGTAGTTTTGTATGAGCGCCTCAGCACTTTCCACATCAATCTTTCCGGTCTCCGTTTTACCATTTAAAATACGCTCTAAGTCATGAGCATCACATTGAAACTCCTCTAATTGCAAAATATAGCAGCCATTTGTATACTGTATGACTTCTGAATAGCCTAATACGGAAAGCGTAGTGCGCAGATAGGAAACTGTTGTATGTAACTGCACTCTGGCCTTTTTACATTCTGTATCTGCCCATAAAGCTTCGATGATTGTATCACGAAGCACATGGCTATTAAGATTGGAAAAAAGAAAGGCAAATAATTCTTTTGTTTTAAGTGTTCTCCAATGGACTGCTTTGTCATTATGTAAAACAACGAATCCTCCAAAGCATTGTATCGTAAGTGCAGGTTTATTTCGTCTTTCTATAGGATTCGGTTTATTTTCTAGGTGAAGGAGTTCTTGGATTCTATTAATAGTTGTCTCTAGACGAGTTTTTGAAATAGGCTTTAATAAATAGTCAAGGGAGTGAATTTCAAATGCTTGTACAGCATAGTCCCGATAAGCAGTGACAAATACGATATAAATATTTTTGTTCCATTCTTTTAAAAGCTGTGCAACCTCTAAACCGTTCATGCCGGGCATTTCAACATCTAAAAATGCTACTTGGAAATCCAAGCTTGGCCCCACTGCAAGCAAATCTTTTACAGTAGTAAAAGATCTAATGACCTCTATTGAACTAAATTCCTTTAACTTTTTCTCCATGTTTATCAGAGCTAATGGCTCATCATCCATTACGATCGCTCGAATCAAAAAGGGCACCAACTCTCCAATGTTTATTAACCTGATATCAATTATGCCACTGCATAATTGCGTTCGGAATCGGCTTTGTGTTTGCACAAAGCGAGGCTTTAACTCTTGCTGAAAGAAGTTAAAAAGATACAGTGAAGTGGGTTAAATTGAAATATCAATGACTGACCCTTTATACGGATGTATGGCCGCTTGCTGCTGTGGTAGATCGTTTAATAGTTCGACAGCTGCTGCAGTATTTAGATTGAGCGCACTTTGCATAACACTCATTTGCACAGTTTGTTGTAGCTCCATCATCTGAGAAGACATTATTGTATTAATTTCCAACCTACATTCCTCCTTTACCATATTATCGGATAAAAATACTGATTTTCCAACATATAAAGATTGCAAATAGAGTTCTAATATTTCTTCCATAAAATTGATTGAATTTCCAAAAATATATCCATTCTTGTATATTTTTCCGAATTTATAGCAATAATTCGTAATATCAGGTCTGTTGACGTGAATTATGGATTGCATTCTCTAGCATTAAGAGCCTAACTCTAGCGTGCTAGCAGCAGACTGCAAAATAATAAAAAATATGGAGGTTACAAAATATGAAAAAACAAGCTTTAGCTTTAGCTTTAGCCGTAACATTGACCTTGGGATTAAGTTTATTTGCCAGTCCGTCATCTGCAAAGGAAAACTTCACTTTTAAGCCATTCGACGCATTATGGGGAATCTCGAAAATTTACAATTTATCTTTAGAAGATTATGAGCCAATTATCGACTCAGACGCGAGATGGTTATATCCAGAGCAAAGTTTAAATATAGTCGAAGCGAAAAATGATAATTCGCCGAAAGACCAACACTTTGTTGAGGCCGGAGATACTTTATTTACAATTGCACGTGTAAATGATGTATCAGTGGAAGAATTAAAGGAATGGAATAACCTTGCATCGGATTTAATTTATGTAGGTGAATCCTTAGCTATCAAAGCATCAGCAGCAAAACCTAAAACGTCCGAAAGCAAACCTAAAACGGTAGCAACGACATCAAGTAAAAAGAAAGTAACAACATCTAATACAACATCTAGCACAACCGCAGTGAGTGCCCCAACAAATTCGGGCAAAACATTAACAATGCGAGCAACAGCCTATACAGCGTATTGTCCAGGATGTTCCGGGATTACTGCGAATGGAACAGATATAAGATCTAATCCAAACTTAAAGGTCATTGCTGTAGACCCACGTGTAATTCCTCTTGGTACTAGGGTTTGGGTTGAAGGTTATGGGGAAGCAATCGCAGCAGATACTGGCGGAGCGATAAAAGGCAATAAAATTGACGTATTTATTCCTACCGAAGGACAAGCTCGGCAGTGGGGCGTCAAAAACGTAACTGTAAAAATTTTAAATTAATGAAATTAAAAGGATGTCTCTTTTGGATTAGAGATATCCTTTTAGTTTGCATTGTTTTTAAGCGACCATGGCCATTGACGGGGATTTTGTAAAATTTCCTCCTTAACCAATAATCCACAAAATTCTCATTGAAATTGCATAAGTGAAAAGATTGTTGGCAACCATCAGAAATAAGAGGAGGTATTTTTATGAAAAAAATGAGCTTAATCATGATTGCTTTATTAGTATTTGTCGGTGGTTGTGGTTTCTTTGAAAAGAAGGAGCAAAAAGTGGCAGTTAACGCAAATTCAGGACCAACTGCAACCGCGAAAGTAATTGGTAAAAATAATGAAAGCTATGGCAATGCATATTTTGAAGAAGAGGATAATGGGGTTAAGATGACACTCGCACTATCAGGGGTGCCAGCCGGAACACATGGCATTCATATTCATTCGGTTGGGAAGTGTGAACCACCAACATTTGAATCAGCAGGTCCTCATTTTAATCCAACGAGTAAAGAGCATGGGAAGCTTAATCCTAAGGGATATCATTTAGGAGATCTTCCGAATTTAGAAGTTGGAGAAGATGGAAAAGTGGATTTGAATTTCTTAGCTGAAGGGCTAACATTAGAAAAAGATGCTGCCAATTCATTGTTACGTGATGGAGGCACTACATTAATCATTCATGAATCTGAGGATGATTATAAAACAGATCCTTCCGGTAATTCTGGTGCTAGAATTGCTTGTGGCATTATTCAATAAGGAAAATGAATCGACTGTATCTGAAGTAAATCACTTTAGATACAGTTTTTTTGTTTTGAGGATAAAAATCGACAACAAATGATTAATGACCGAAATCATTCATTTTTGATTCATCATTAAAAGTAGGGAGGGCTTTTGTTAAAAAGAATGCTATGTAATAGTTGATTGGAGTGGAGGCTGGGCGACTCCTCGGGGATCAGCGTCACAGATGAGACCCTGGAGCGAGCAACGCGAGTGAAGCGGCTCATCGGACGCCCCCAGGAAAGCGCCCAGCCGGAACGGAAATCAACCTCACGTTATGATAATGAACATGCATTATTTATACATAGGGCAATTAAAAATGTTTTCTTTAAAAAAGGATTTAATGGATTAATGTAGATAAATTCAGTGTAAAGAAGTTATTGATTTAATCCGGAAATGTTAGGTGTTTGAGGGGAATAGTATAATTATAAAAGACTGAATTTACAATAAATTAATTGACATTAATATACTAAATTTGATAATTTTAAATAGATTCTTATTTTTAACCAAGGGGGAAGGTTACTATGAAGAAAAAACAATTCAGGCTATTAATGCTATTAAGTGCCTTTGCGCTATTGATTTTAGCTGCATGTGGATCTGATAGCGGAACAGGTTCAAAGGACTCGGATAAGGGCGATTCGACAGCATCTGATAAGCCGAAATTTTTGAACTTATTAACAGGTGGAACACAAGGTACTTACTATGCATTAGGTGGGACATTTGCTGATTTAATTTCTAAAGAGACAGGCATTAAAACAACTGCTGAAGTATCTCAAGCATCTGCTGCCAATATGACGGCTTTGCAAGATGGTAAAGGCGAAATTGCCTTTGTACAATCAGATATTGCTTATTACGCTACTGAAGGAACAATGATGTTTGATGGTAAAAAAATCGATACAATTGCTGCGCTAGGTGCACTTTACCCAGAAACAGTACAATTAGTAACGACTGAAGCATCAGGTATTAAAACATACGCTGATTTAAAAGGGAAAAAGGTTTCTGTAGGTGCGCCAGGTTCTGGAACTTACGCAAACGCTGAACAATTACTTGAAATTCACGGTTTAAAAATGGATGATATCAAAGCCCAAAACCTTGATTTCGGTGAGTCTACTGACGGTCTTCAATCAGGCCAAATCGATGCGGCGTTTATTACTGCGGGTACGCCAACAGGTGCTGTTGAGGCATTAAATGCAACAACTAAAGTAAATATCATCGGTATGGACGCTGGTAAAGCGGATGAGTTAATTGCTAAATACCCTTACTATGCAAAAGATACAGTAAAAAAAGGTACGTATGGTATCGCGAAAGATACTGAGACAGTTTCAGTACTTGCAATGCTAGCTGTGAAAAAAGATCTTCCAGAAGATGTTGTTTATTCAATGACGAAAGCTATTTATGATAATACAGATAAAATTTCCCACGCTAAAGGGACGTTTATCAAAGCTGAGACAGGTTTACAGGGTATTAGTATTGACGTTCACCCAGGAGCTCAAAAATACTTTGATGAAAAGAAATAACAGAACATTCGGAGCCTGAATGGTTTTATCAGGTAAGTAAAAAGTTATTTTCTTAAATACGAAGAGGCTCGGATTGCGTAAAGCTTCGAGTCTCTTTTCTTCCTTTAAGTCTAAGTCCTGAGTAATAGCGAATGACTTTTTAAGTGGGGGAACAGATGTAGTGCGAAAGAGAAAATTAATTATTGTGTTAGCTTTTTTATGTATTTGCTTTAGTATAGTCATTTTTCTTCCTCTTCAAAAGGTATTCGCATTTACGGAAACACGTATAAATGACCCGATAGTGCATTATATACCACTTACAACTGAGGATACATTTGATATTAGATACACTCACTCTATCCATAAAACAGATGTACTCGAACATTATAAATGTGTAGACGGAACAAGTATTCAAATGTTAGGGATGGAGTATGAGAGTTTAGCGATCGGCATGCCAAGTTATGCAGAGGAAAATCAAACATTAACAGAACGAAATGGTAAATATTTTTTGCGGTTTGACAATGAGGTTATTGAAAATTTTACGATCTATATAGGCGATTTAGATTTAGACCTTGTATTAGATTACAAGGATTATGAATACGATTTAAAAAAAGATTTACAAAGGGGAAAATCCTATTTATTTGAGGTGAAGCGTTTATCGCTTTATAAACAATGGAAAGGAGTAAGGATGAAATGACGACACAGCATAAATCAAACGACGAAGTAAAAAAAGAAGAATTCGAACAAATATCAGCGGAAGAGCAGCAAGCAATACTTGAGAAATATGATATTGAATCCAATGTACGAACGGTATCGGGCGTTATGAAGCATATCATTTTCTTTGGACTACTAGCATTTTCATTGTTTCAGCTGTACACAGCAATTTTTGGCCAATTTCCAGCGCAAATTCAGCGCACGATACATTTAGGTTTTGGTTTGACCTTAATTTTCTTACTATTCCCAGCTCGAAAAAAAGCAGCAAAGAATAAAATCGCATGGTTCGATTATATTTTAGCGGTATTATCTATTGTAGTAGGTTCGTATTGGACGATGAATTATTCAGAGCTTGTCAATAGTAATGGTACCATTACACAAACAGATTTTATTGTGGGTCTTATAGCTGTTGTATTAGTGCTTGAGGCAGCTCGTCGTGCAGTAGGGTTACCGATTACCATCATTGCTGTATGTTTCTTAATCTATGCATATTTCGGACCGTATTTCCCGGATTTTATGGCGCATAGAGGGCAAGATTTTGAGAGTATTGTTAATCTCATGTATTTTACGACAGATGGTATTTTTGGAACACCAATTAGTGTTTCTGCCACATTCATTTTTGTGTTTTTACTTTTTGGTGCATTCCTTGTTAAAACGGGTGTTGGCCAATACTTTAATGATTTAGCAGTATCTCTTGCAGGTAAATTAATTGGTGGTCCTGCAAAAGTGGCGGTATTTTCTAGTGCACTTCAAGGGACGATTTCGGGAAGCTCTGTAGCGAATGTTGTAACATCTGGATCCTATACGATTCCAATGATGAAAAAGCTAGGCTACCGTAAAGAGTTCGCGGGTGCGGTTGAGGCAGCAGCATCTACTGGTGGGCAGTTAATGCCACCGATTATGGGTGCGGCAGCGTTTTTAATGGTTGAGTTTATTGGTCGCGGAATTACGTATTGGGATATTGCGAAAGCGGCGGCGATACCTGCATTACTTTACTTTACAGGTATTTGGATTATGACCCACTTTGAAGCGAAGCGCGTAGGTTTAAAAGGTTTGCGTGATGATCAGATGCCAAATCGTCGAGAGGTATTTAAGAAAATTTACCTTCTATTACCGATCGTTGCAATTATCATTTTAATGTTAACGGGAACACCGGTAATGCATGCTGCCCTTTACGGTATTATTATTTCTATTGGTGTTGCGATGTTTAATAAGGAAACACGTTTAAAACCAAAAGATATTATTGACGCATTAGTTGAAGGAGCTCGTACAGCACTGGGTGTCGTAGCGGCAACAGCTTGCGCGGGTATTATCGTAGGTGTTGTTGTGAAAACGGGTCTAGGCCTAAGCTTAGCGAATAGTTTAGTAGAATTAGCTGGTGGTAGTATTATTTTAACGCTAATTTTTGTGATGATTGCTTCCCTAATTCTTGGGATGGGGGCACCGACAACAGCAAACTATGTAATTACATCAACAATTGCTGCTCCTGCAATCGTGGCATTATTATCACCGAATACACCACAGGAATTAGTACCAGTAGTCGTTTTATTATCGGCACACTTCTTTGTATTCTACTTTGGTATTATTGCTGATATAACGCCACCTGTCGCACTTGCTGCTTTTGCGGCTTCAGGAATCTCTGGTGGAGATCCGATTAAAACAGGTGTAAACTCAGCGAAGCTTGCTATTGCAGCGTTTATTATTCCGTATATGATTGTATTCTCACCTGCATTGCTAATGATTGATACAACTATACCTGAAATTATATGGGTAGTCTTCACGGCCATTACAGGAATGGTAGCTATAGGTGCGGGAGTAATCGGTTACTGGTATCGTAAAATGCTTTGGTTTGAGCGTATTATTGCGATTGCATCTGGTTTACTTCTGATCTATCCAGAAAAATTCTCGGATTGGGCAGGTTTAGCCATCTTTATTGTAATGTTTGTTATCCAATTTGTAACACAGCATAAAGGTAATGGTGATGACAATCAAAAAAGTAAAACGAATGCGATGGCTTAAGTGAGAGGTACAAAGGGCTTAGGACCGACATAATATTAAATAAAAAGAATCTGCTCATTTCCTGAGTTAGTAAGTGCATGCCTTGTATGTCTATAAGGAATTTGCTTAACTTACAAGCTGCAGGAACGAGCAGATTCTTTTTTCTTTGCAGTTGAAAAACGAAAGTGGAATAAGAAGCATCTACATAACTTAACGCTAAAAAAATTTCAAGAAAATTGATTATCAAAAGTTGTTAAAAAAACGGAAAAAGTTGATTTGTATATTTTGTGAGAATTGTTAGTGTTGATAACTGTATGGGGAATAATAAATATTATTCATTTAAAGGTAGCTGCCCTTTGTAATTTTTTTAATATGGTGAAAGGAGATTCTAATATGAAAAAAGCAAATTTACTTTTAATGATCATCCTTTTAGTCTTTTCCCAATTCTCGTTGAGTTATCAATCTGTTAATGCGATAAGTAATAATGAAAGTAATAGTGAAGATTCTAGTCCGAGTGATAATCTTAACATCGCTAATGATGATGGCATAGTACAACCGAATGATAGCAATAATGTAAATGATTTTGCCGTTTTAGATTTAGGTAATGGTGTTTCCATTGCAGGGTGGAACGGAGATAAAGATCAAAAGGATTTTGTTATACCGAGTGGATTAATGGACAACCAGTTGTAGCAATAGAACAATATGCGTTTGCTAATAAATATTTAACAAGTGTAAAGATACCATCTTCCGTTACAAATATTGGTTATAAAGCGTTTTATAATAATCTATTAACAAATGTAGAAATTCCTATAGGTGTTAAAAATATTGGAGGTCATGCATTCAGCCACAATAGTTTAAAGAATGTAGAGATCTCATCAAGTGTTACAACGATCGGGGATTATGCATTTTATAATAATCTATTAGCAAACGTGCAGATCCCATCGAGCGTTACAACTATAGGTAGGGGTGCATTTTATAGTAATCGATTAACAAGTGTAGAGATCCCATCCGGCATTACAAAGATTGGAGAACAAGCATTTCAGAATAATCAATTAACCAGTGTGGAAATTCCATTAGGTGTTAAAAATATCGGAGGTTCTGCATTTAGTTCTAATCAATTAACAAGAGTGGAGATCCCATCGAGCGTTACAACGATTGGACATTCTGCGTTTGCCTCTAACCAATTAACAAATGTAGAAATCCCATCAAGTGTTGAGATCATCGAATCTGGTGCGTTTTCTAGAAACGAATTGGATTTTGTCATATTTCACGGGACACCTCAATTAAATTCTGACACTACCGGAGGCCCATTCGATTTTCAAATCAGAGGAGCAAAATACTTCAATGGATGGTTTGAAGATCAGGATTATACTATTAAGTGGACTAAATCTGTATCGCAGCCGATGACAATTTATGCGAATTGGGGCAAATCTAAAGCAAGAGTCACTTTTGATTCAAATGGAGGAAGTGAAGTTCCATTTAAAACTGTTATATCTGGGGAATTGGTAGAAGTACCATCTGTTCCAGTGAAGGAAGGATATACATTTGGAGGTTGGTATAAAGACAAAGAGCTGATAGAAGTGTGGGATTTTGACCATGATGTAGTGAAAAAAGATATAACGCTATTTGCTAAATGGTCAAAAGCAAGCTATATCGTTACGTTTGATGTCAATGGAGGAAGCGAAGTTTCATCGCAAACTATCAGATATAATGAACTAGTGAATGCACCAGTTACTCCAAAGAAGGAGGGCTATACATTTGCCGGCTGGTATAAAGATGAAGAATTGACTGTACCTTGGGATTTTGCAAAAGATGTAGTAACAAAAAACGTTACACTATATGCAAAATGGACAAAGGATCATGTAGCAGAAGGTGACTATATCGTTACGTTTAAATCACTTGGAGGCACTAAGATCCCATCACAAAAAGTGACATACAATACTTTAATGGAAGCACCTCCTAATCCAACAAAGAAAGGTTTTAAATTTATTGGCTGGTATAAACACCTCCAAAAATCTACAGAAGCATGGGATTTCTCGAAAGATGTAGTTACTGAAGACCTAACATTGTATGCTCGATGGATGAGGGAGAAGTAATGGCTGTGACATTACTTTCAATGAAATGATAATGTGAACAAGATGTGATTGAATAAATTTTCAAGTAAAGCAAGTGAAGCATTATTAAAGTCTACATTCAGATGAAACTTTCTTACCAAATACTGTGATTCGACGCAATAAATTGGTTGTATGATTGATCTTGCATTACAATCTAGTACCAATTCGATTTGCCTGTATTATTTTGGATGTATCTAAAAGCCATTCATTTTACGTGGATGGTTCAAACGGGGCATTTCGTCCAAATGCTTAAACAACACGGACCCAAATGGCAAAAATATTGGTGCTTGTATTTGGTTTAACTCCAGGATGAAGTTCTATATTTTTGTTGGGGGAATCTCATATACCGGGTAATCGGATTATTAAGTATGACCACTAAGAGAGATGTATCGAAATTTGATACATCTCTTTTGCTATTCTAAATAAGTGAAGCGGTAATATGTTCTACACTATTTTTCATTTTGGGTAGTTTGAAAACGTCGATGTATTCGTTTATCAAAAAAATATTTTAATAAAGTTTATAACTGTTAAATAAGGGGTATCCATTTAATGGGTACCCATTTATTTCAAACTATTGAAAGGATACTACAAAATGAAAAAAACAAGTTTACTAGTAATGAGCATACTTTTGCTATTCTCCCAATTATCATTAAGTAACCTGCCTGTTTATGCGAACAGCGATAGTGAAGAGGATTATGTCACAAAGGATGTGGACAATGGTGTTGCCATTACAAATTATAAAGGTATAGCGAAGGATATTGTAATTCCGAGTGAGATTAAAGGGAAACCAGTTGTAGAAATTGAACAATATGCGTTTTCAAATAAGTATCTAGAAAGTGTAAAGATACCATCAAGTATTACAAAGATTGGCTATAAGGCGTTTTATAATAATCAATTGACAAGTGTAGAAATTCCATTGGGTGTTAAAAATATTGGAGGTTTTGCATTTGATGATAATCGATTAACAGTAGTAGAAATCCCATCAAGTGTTATAACAATTGGGGATTCGGCATTTCACAATAATCGATTAACAAAGTGTAAAAATACCATCGAGCGTTACAACTATAGGCAAGGGTGCATTTTATAGTAATCAATTAACAAGTGTGGAGATCCCATCAAGTGTTACGAAGATTGGGGATCAAGCATTTCAGGATAATAATTTAACAAGTGTAAAAATTCCTTTAGGTATTAAGAATATCGGAGGTTCTGCATTTAGTTATAATCAATTAACAAGCGTAGAGATCCCGTCAAGCGTTACAACGATTGGACATTTTGCGTTTGCATATAACCAATTAACAAGTGTGGAAATCCCGTCAAGTGTTGAGATAATTGAATACGGTGCATTTTCTAGAAACGAATTGGATTTTGTAATATTTCATGGGACACCTCAATTAAATTCTGACCTTAATGGAGGCCCATTCGATTTTCAAATCAGAGGAGCTAAATACTTCAATGGGTGGTTTGAAGATTCGAATTGTACTATTGAGTGGACTAAATCTGTAATGCAGCCAATGACAATCTATGCAAATTGGGATAAATGTAAGGTGAAAGTAACTTTTGATTCAAATGGAGGAAGTGAAGTTCCATTTAAAATAGTTACATCTGGAGAATTGGTAGAAGTACCATCTGTCCCAGTGAAGGAAGGATATACATTTACTGGCTGGTATAAGGATTCGGAGCTGACAACATCTTGGGATTTTGCGAAAGATATAGTTAAAGAAAACTTAACATTATATGCAAAGTGGAAAGAGGACGACACTTCGGAGTTAAGTTATTTTGTTAGTTTTGATTCAAACGGTGGAAGTGAAGTCACATCAGAAGAAGTGAAAGAAGGAGAACTGGTAAAAACCCCAACTGCCCCAATGAAGGAAGGGTATACGTTAGCTGATTGGTATAAGGATAATGAACTGTCAGAAGCATGGGATTTTACAAAAGACGTAGTGACAAAAAATGTTACGTTGTATGCAAAATGGACGAAGGAAGAAACTTCAGAGTTAAGCTATACCGTCACTTTTAATTCAAACGGTGGAAGTGAAGTATTAGCTAAAGAAGTTGTAGAAGGGGAATTGCTATCACTCCCAGCTAAACCCGTAAAGGACGGGAACACGTTTGCTGGTTGGTATAAGGATGAAGAACTGATAGAAGCATGGAATTTTGCAAAAGACGTAGTGACAAAAAACATTACCTT
Source organism: Lysinibacillus sp. NPDC059133 (assembly GCF_042755925.1). NCBI lineage: Bacteria > Bacillati > Bacillota > Bacilli > Caryophanales > Bacillaceae > Lysinibacillus > Lysinibacillus sp. NPDC059133. Next base: position 12,004 of record NZ_JBHZDH010000088.1, read on the forward strand.
GTATGCGAAATGGATGAAGGACGAAACTTCAGAAAGCTATACCGTCACTTTTGATTCAAACGGAGGAAGTGAAGTATCAGCTGTAGAAGTTGTGGAAAGAGAATTACTGCAATCTCCAGCTACACCCGTAAAGGGTGAGCATACGTTTACTAGTTGGTATAAGGATGTAGAGCATACAACGGCATGGGATTTTGCGAAAGATAGAGTAGCGGAAAATATCACATTGTATGCGAAATGGACGAAGGATAATACTTCAGAAGGAGGGTCTGGTGGAAGTACGCCAAGCTATACTGTCACTTTTGATTCCAATGGAGGAAGTAAAGTTTCATCCCAAACAGTAGCATATAGAGAATTGCTGAAAGTACCTTCTAATCCAGCAAAGGATGGCCATATATTTGCTGGTTGGTTTAAAGATAAAGAGCTGACAACAAAGTGGGATTTTGCGAAAGATGAAGTAACATCCAATATAACCTTGTATGCGAAATGGATGAAAGAAAGTAATGGATGTCAAACGACGTTTAAGGATATTGATAATAATTGGGCAAAAGAAATGGTTGAAGAAATTGCGAATCGATGCATTATTAAAGGCTACCCAGATGGCACTTTCCGACCAAATGATATGATTCAACGTCAGCATGTGGTCCTTATGATTGAACGTACCTTACCTCTAACACCACTCCGAGAAGCTGTACCATTTTTGGATGTCCCACATAGCCATCCGTACTATGAACAAATTACATTACTCCAACAAGCGGGTATTATTGACGGTTCAAATGGAAATTTCCGTCCGAATGCCTATATTACACGTGCCCAAATGACGAAAATAATGGTGCTTGCATTTGGCTTAACGCCAGAAGGCAATAGTACGTTCAAGGATGTCGATCCATCACACTGGGCGAGTGGATATATTGCCACTCTTGCGGACCACAACATTGCACTAGGCGATGAAAACGGCAATTTTAGACCAAATGATAACTTAACACGGGCAGAATTTACGGCGTTTATGTACCGAGCACTTCGTTTATAACTCTTACCATGAAGGGAGATGTATCGAAATTGGATACATCTCTTTTTTGATGAAATTTTTAATCTGAAAAGTAGATTGTTTTTATGTTTTTTATGCATAATGAGCATCGTTTATTGCTTTTTCTACAACGGTCATTGTATAATTCTTTTATCAGAAAATTCAATTAAATTAAAAGTGGAGGTGATTAAATGAAAAAGTTGTTAAACTCAAAATTTGAAACGTATCTAATGGATCAGGAAATGGAGTTTACGATGGAAGAGGAAAAAAATGAGGAGCAACTAACAATGGTACATTATGAAGAATATCCAGAAGGTTTTTTTACAAGTTTATAATATTTATTTGAGGGACTGTGCTACAGGTAGAAATTACTTTTAACACAGTCCTTTGTTTTCTTTTACATATATTAATCATTTTGGATCATCACCATAGCGTGTGGTGGATTTCCGTTCCGACTGGGCGCTTTGTTGTTGCTGTCGCTTCGCTTTCGCACAGATAAAACAATTGTTGCTGTCGCTTCGCTTTCGCACAGATAAAACAATTGTTGCTGACGCTTCGCTTTCGCACAGATAAAACAATTGTTGCTGTCGCTTCGCTTTCGCACAGATAAAACAATTGCTGACGCTTCGCTTTCGCACAGAGCAAAGCTTCCTGGGGGCGTCCGATGAGCCGCTTGGGCCAACATGATGTTGGTCACGAAGGCGTTATCACAGGATG
>NZ_JBHZDH010000089.1:0-12206 GCF_042755925.1 Lysinibacillus sp. NPDC059133
TACTATCTCTATTTGAGAGTCTTTTATTTTCTTCAAAAACGGAAGAAACAGAAAACAGAAAATTCAATTAAAATTTATGCGACGTTAGTGATAAAATTTATATAACCAACGTACTGAATTTAATTCAAAAATGATAAATATTAATACCATCTTGTTCAACTAACGGACTTTATTTCAATAAGAATAGGACTTGCGTTTATGATTAATCTTCGTATATGTAAGTCCTTTTGTTATGCTTCCCTTAACCACTCTTTTAGCTTCACACATGGCTCGAATGATGTTCATAACTGGATTTTTATGCCTCTAGAAATGGATGAACATCACGCCCCTTTTCTACAGTTAACATATTATATATTGTAGAAAGGAGGGGTTTTTTATGGGATACTACGGAAATATGGGGAACTTTAACAATTGTTATTCCTGTGGCTGTTACGGTGGCTATAGCCGCGGTACTGGTTCATCATTCGCTCTACTCGTCGTTCTATTCATTCTTCTAATTATTATTGGTGCTACTTTCATAAACAGAGAAAACTGTTAGCATATCAATACAAATCTACCAGCCTTTCGCACCTCTCTTATGACAAAGGGTCGCTACTACCTTGGTGACCCTTTAATAGTTTCATTCACCATATAGTTCAGTTATTTTTCAGTCCACATATCACATATATTATATACTTTGCTTTCCCGTTCGGATAATTGAATACCGATTGTTCGTCGCGTACTTCACGTAATACTGGATTTGCTAAGATTTGTTCATCAATTCTCATTTCACTTTAAATCTTCTTATTGTTACATGTTCTCGGCTGTTTACATAAATATTCGATATAATGGCCAAGCTCTTCGTTTTCTGGAAGTATTGCCGTGTAATCCCCAGTGTTATTTGCTCGGAACATCTTTGCTGCGTAAATAATCCATGATATGGCCGTTCCATAGTATCTAGTATTATGTTGTGCTTCTAGCATTTATCTGTTGTGAATCCACACTTGTAAATTAAGGAATATTTTGTTATTTTATAGTTAGTTATCCAACTAACTAATAAAAAGGAGGTGTAATAGATGGCAAAACCTACTGGTATCGAAAAGTCAGATTTATTAACGGCCGCTAAGAAAAGTTTAGTAGAAAAAGGGATTGAAAAATTCACATTAAAGGCTGTTGCTGAGCAAGCTGGTGTGACACAGGGAACTATTTATTATCATTTCAAATCAAAAGAGCAAATAATTCTCGAAATTGTCCAAGACATCTGTGAAAATTCTTGGAATGAGATATTGACGACTGATCAACAAATGATTCAATCTGCACTTCTCTCTGCAAAAAGTCGGTATGAAAACGATGCTTTTTATCATAAATTATTTTTCTCTTTAATCGTCTTTGGCTTTACTAACCCAACTATTAAACAGCAAATTGGACAAATCCTAGCGTCTGAAAATGAACATTTATGTAACGTTTTAGACAGATTATGGGATACATCACCAATTGATGGTGTCTCAGCAGAAACTTGGAGCATTTTTCTCAACGCCCTTATTGACGGTTTAGCCATACAAGTGATGATGCGGGACGATTTCGATGTAGATGCATTCTATCAACAATTAGAAAAAATCCTGCTGACACTGTATCGTCTAGGAAAATAATTTGAGGAGGAACCACAATGCCATTCTTTTTATGCTGGGGGTTTGCGATTTGGCTTGTAGCAAGTGCTGTATTCCGATTAATGGGGAATTACTTTTTTATCCTTGAAGAACCTTTATTCATGATAGCCGCTTATATTTTAGCTATTCCGCTCGTATGGATAGCGACAATACCTATTTATTCTTTGAAAAAGATAAAGGGTACAGAGCGATTACAGGCTGCAATCTGTATCGCATTACCTGGAATGCTCATCGATGCAGTCGTATTATTAGTTTTCGATAATGTTTTCCCGAATTTATCAGCTGATTTAGATCGTTATTTCGCCTCATGGCTTCTATGGGCCTATTCCCTAATACTTATTACTGGTTTTATTAAGGCTCCATTCGTGAGGAAAAATACGATTTATTCGTCAAATTAAAGGATTTAGCAATATTATCCTAGAAGTAATTATTGATTAGAATTAAGGGAGGAGAAAAAATGGTTATTGGCTTACATCACGTTCAAATAACAATTCCAAAAGGTGAAGAAGAAAAAGGGAAACATTTTTACTGTCAAGTATTAGGACTAAAAGAAATTGAAAAGCCTGATTCGCTTAAAGGGCGAGGTGGATTTTGGTTACAAGTCGGCAATAAAGAGGTACATGTTGGGACAGAGGATGGCTTTGATAGATTAACAACAAAGGCTCATATTGCCTATCAAGTTAAAAATATAGAACAGTGGAAAAAGGCATTAGCCGAGCATCATATCGAAATTTTCGATTCAGTTCCAATTCCTCATTTTGAACGCTTTGAATTTAGGGATCCATTCGGTAATAGAGTGGAGATGATTCAGGAAATTTAAATAGCAAAACAGTTGAATAGAACGTTTTAACAAAATGTCATCCAACTTTTTAATTTTATCGGAACACTTTTACGTTTTATCGACTAATTTTTTAGTTTTATCGACTAACTTTCACGTTTTATCACCCAACTTTTTAGTTATATCGACTAACTTTCGCGTTTTATCACCCAACTTCTGAATTTTATCGACATCTGCCTTCCAAAAGCAAAAAAAGATTTACACACAAAGCTGTCCGTTAAATCGTAGGCATAATGAGGGGTGGGAAACAGTTCGACGCTCGTTCCTAGTAGCTTAGAACGAAGCCCCCACTCATTATAAAGCTTCTCAATTAAGATCTTTGATCATTTTGTTTTCCAACCGTTATTTCTTGCTAGACCCCAAAGATGTGATTGTCGTTTCTCCTCCGTCATGTCTTTTAATGCCTCCTTCCACTGTTTAGAAATGCTTGTACTGCCTGCCCCTATTACCTTTCGTTTCTACAAATACTTCACCCAACTGAAACATTTGTAATAAAACTGTAAATTAAAGCGATGAAGCCTTTTATATCAGGTGTTTACAGCGAATTCCCATCCACTGTGGTAACAATTACCTCAAAGAAGCCCTACTTTTTCATGCTACGATTAATTCCAGTGGTAATCCAAATCAGGATTAATCCTAACAATAGCTTCAGGAGGAAATTAACAACATGAATAAACGATTTTTAACAACAACATTAGCATTGACGATCGGTTTTAGCACAGTGGGGATGGTACAACCAACTATTCACCCTATAGAAGTAGAGGCTGCAACAACAAATGCCCTGAATAACGCACAAGCAGTTAATACGAAAGCGGATCAACTAATTCAAACTGGAAAAAGCTTAATTGGTAAAGCGACATACAGTAATTCAGTATACAAGGCTACATATCCTTATAAGTTTTCTTGTGCTACATTTATCATGTACATTTTCGAGAAAAATGGTGTGGATATTGGGACTTATAATGAAGATTATATGATACAACAAGGAACATCTGTTAACAGAAATCAATTACAAAAAGGTGATTTACTATTCTTTAAGAGTAAAAAAACTGGGACAGACCCTGACCACGTTGGTATGTATATTGGGAACAATAAAATGATTCACATGGCTGATTCTAAACAAAATATTGTTATTTCTGATTTAAATAGCAAACCATATTATACAGATAATTATGTAGGGGCCCGTAGAGTATTACCTACATTACTTTCAGCTAATCCTGCTACGAAAGGCGATAAAATTGTTGAAAACGCCTTTAATTATAAAAATAAAGTAACGATGAGCTCTACTAATAATGAAGCAAGTCTTCGCTTTACAGCGCCAGGATATGTAGACTTTATCTATCGTAAGAGTGGAATTAAACTTGGTACAACCAATTTAAAGGAACTAATGAATGTTGGTACAACGGTTTCACGTGCCAATTTAAAAAAGGGAGATTTGGTGTTCTTCAATAGTGCTAAAGGCTCTAAAACCCCTTCACTAGTAGCTATCTATGCAGGAGATCAACGTATTATCATTCCAAGTTCTAATGGTATTACTACAAGAGTACTAATGGTTGACTATTATAAAGAGCATTATATTACAGCAAAACGTGTTTTTTAAGAAAATTTACTAGAATCATTTCAAATGCTTCAAATTTGAGATGATCAACAGAATTACATGTTTTATATTGTATATAGAAAAAGAAGCATTCCTTAAGGAAGCTTCTTTTTCTTTTATTTATTTTTTAACTGATTCGCAAATTCTATCATAGATTTGCTAGACATTGGACCTTTAATAAGTACAATGGTTTCACTATCGAGCTTATGCTTTAGTACATCTAAAACGCCTGTAACATCATTAAACATATGAACATCTGCCTTGGTGCCATCCTTCAACGCTTGATTCGCAATATTTTCTGCTCTTTTGCCAATAGTCATAAGCGTATCAATATTTCTTTTCGCGACCATTGTGCCAATCTCTCGATGATATTTTTCTTCGAAATTTCCTAATCGCTTGATGTCACCTAAAATAAGAATTACTTTTTTCCCTTTTCCTACCGTATCTAAAACCTTCAGTGCTGCTTCAACAGAAGTCGGGTTATTTGTCCAAGTATCATCTACTATAGTACATTCACCGATGCCCGTAGAAAATTCTAAGTGTCTTGCCATCGCTTTGAACGTTTTTAATTGCGAAATTGCAACAGCAATGGAAAGTCCCATTTCCTTTACGGCAGCTATAGCCGCTAATGCATTATATACTTGGTGTTCTCCGTATCCTGGGACAAATAAATTGTATTTGGCATTTGACACTTTTAGTACAAATTTCATGCCGCCTTTTGTGAATTGTATATTCGTAGCTTGATAATCTGCCTTTTCGTTGACGCCAAAGGTAATAATCTTTCCTTTAAATTTATTTAGGGGGATTTTTTTAATGTTTTCATCATCACCATTAATGATTAACGTGCCATCTTTTCTTATTCCTTCTACAATTTCAGCCTTTGCTTTGATATAGCCATCAAGATTATTGCATCCATCTAAATGATGGACACCAATATTCGTAATAATACCAATCGTAGGTTGATAAATCATACATTGGTGTTTAATATTCCCTATATTCCCCAGTCCTAATTCAAAGATAGCTGCTTTTGTTTTCTGATCGATGCCAGTCAAGTACGGTAAGGATTGTCGAGGTTCATTTTTACTGCTGACAGATGCTTGAACATTCCATTCCTTACTAGCTATGTGTTTAATCATCTCTTTTGTTGTCGTTTTACCACATGTTCCAGTCAAAGCAACGACTGGTATTTGAAATAGATCCCTGTAATATCCCATGAATTTCCAATAGGCGTGCAAAATACTCTTGACGCGTATAACGGTCGTATTCTTAAGCGCATTTTTCAATTCCTCTGATGATTTATCAGAAATGACTAGAGATGGTCCCTTTCGATCTATTTCTTGCCAGTTAATTTGATCACTTTTACTAACAAACATAAGTGTATGATTTTGAGTCAATTCATGTCGGTTATAATAAATTGCATGTTTAACAGACCAGCGTTCAGAACCGCTTATTAATTCTCCTTGTAATAATTTTCTTATATCGCTCACACTTATATGTTGCAAGTTAACTACGCCCCCTTTCTATAAAGTATATTTCTGAATAAATGAGTATCATAGTTTATGCATTTCTAACAATTGACTATAGATATGCTCATTCTAGTAAATGATGAAAAATAACATTTATTTAGGTGATATCTATTCGGAAGTAGATGATTTTTTTATTTTTAAATCATCTGCCAACTTAGAAATTTCTTTACTATACATATCTCCTTTAATGAAAAGAACCGTATTTTCATCTACAATCTCTTCTAACAACTTATAGACGCGCGTACTATTTTTAAAAATGTACACAGGTGAACTCAGTCCTGCCTCAATGGCATGAAGCGCCATAATGCTTGCATGTTCCCCTATCGTAATAAGTACATCGACCCCAATTTCACTAATTAATTCTCCCGCTTGTTCGTGAATTATATATCCCCAAGACCCTAAATCTGTTATCGTCCCAATAATGGCAATCGTTTTCTTACCTTCTCCGAGCGCTTTCAAAACCTTTAATCCTGCCTCCAAAGAAGTAGTCGTAATATTCCATGTATCATCTAATAATAAGGAATTATTAAAGCCCTTAAACACCTGAAGCTGCTTATTCAATTTTCGGAATGATGGCAGTTGTTCAGCTGCTAAAGAAATCGGCAAACCCATTTCATAAATAGCTGCAATCGCAGTAAGCGCATTATATACTTGATGCTCGCCAAAACCTGGTACATAGAATTCATAGCGTTTCTTTTTGTGACGAACGTTAAACAGCATACCATTTTTGTGGTAGCGAATATTACTTGCTTGAAAATCACAGGATTCATGCTTACCTACTTTAATAATGCGTCCTTGAAACTTCGATAAATCTATTTTACTTGAGTTGATATCATCAGCATTAAGGATTAAAGAGCCTGTGGGACTAATAATGTCCAGCATTTCACCCTTTGCTTGGATATACCCCTCTAAAGTTTTACAATAATTTAAATGATGTGCCCCTATATTTGTAATAATCCCAATAGTCGGCTTGAAATATTCCCCCGCAAGTTTGATGTCCCCCGGTGAACCAACAGCAGTTTCAAAAACGGCTGCGTCGGTATGATCATCAATATTCAGTAAATATTGTAAAGAAGCAGTTCTAGAATTACTACTAAGTGGCGTTGATGCTACATTTTTTTCTGCAGAAAGTATATGTTTGATCATTTCCTTCGTCGTCGATTTACCAGAAGTACCAGTAATGGCTACTACAGGGATATTAAATTGATTGCGATAAAAATCTACAAACTTCCAATAGGCCTCATCTGAATCTTCTACTTTAATAATAATTATTTGCTCAGGTATTTCATTTTGACTGTATAGTCTATCAGTTACAAGTACTATAGGATAAAGTGACTCAAAATCTTTCCAGTTGACAATACGCTTATTTGTAAAAAGGGCGGTATTTGGTCTTTTCACTTGCTTCAGTCGATATGCGCCATGTTGAATCAACACTTCCTCCGACCCTTGCACTAATTGGCCTGCAGTTATCGCTTTTAAATCCTGCACTGTAAGAGGCTTCATATCAATTTCCCCTCCTTTCCTCTCTAGTATATGTAACTTCTTAAAAGTTGCTTGGATGTATGCAAGATACATAACTAGAAGAAATCTATTTCTTCGCATATATATATAGTTGATTAAGTATCTAACGAACAATAGAAGGAGTGATATACCTGAAAACGATTATATTTATTGGCACAAACAAATCCGGGTCAAGTCGTGAAGCAACAAAAGCAGCAGAAAAACTAGGTTATTTTACCGTCCTTTTTACAAACAACGAAAATCAGCTACAGCAGAGAAAAGCCTACCCAGATATTCATAAAATGATTCTTATTGATACTTCGAATATAGAAGACATGAAAGATGAAATTTATAATTTAACTAAAACCGGGTTAGAAATAAAATCTATTGTTAGTTTTGTCGATCCTTTTGTTCATATTGCCTCAATTTTATGTGATGAATTTTGTGATAACTATACATCTTCAACAGCTATTGAAATGATGGAGGATAAAGAAAAAACTAGAAATTTTTTAAAGAACCAGCCTTATTCTCCTAAGTTTTATCTTCTCAAGCCAAATGAGTCCGTCTCTAACAACTTGGAATTTCCACTTATTGTGAAATCTCCAAAATCAACAGGCTCCAAAGATGTTTTGTTAGCAAACGACTCAGACCAACTGAAGAAACACTTGAGCCATCTGCGAAGCAAAAATCCTCGTGAAACAATAATGATTGAAGAATATATCGAAGGTCCACAATATTTAGTAGAAGCACTTGTCTATAAACGGCAAGCACATGTCATCGGTATTATTGAACAAGAAATTACTCAAGGTAAACGTTTTATCATTACTGGTTATGGTGTTCTTGTTAAAGCTCCTAAAGAAATTCAAACTGGTCTTGAGGAAGTTCTCCAATCTATTGTTAAAGCGTTTAACATCGAAAATGGTGCTCTGCATTTAGAGCTTCGTTTAACAAAGAATGGATGGAAGCTTATTGAGATTAATCCACGAATCTCAGGGGGAGCAATGAATACTATGCTTCACGCCGCTTTTGGATTTAATTTAGTGGAAGAAACACTTAAATTATTTTTAGGTGAACGCCCCAATATCAATCCAAAGCACAGAAAGTTTGTCTATACAAAATACGTCATTGTTGAAAGTAAAGGTATTTTAGAAAAAGTTCTTGGAAGAAATAGAGCAACGAATTTACCAGGAGTTGTGGATGTATATGTAAAGCCGAAAAGAGGGACATTGCTGACCCCTCCTTTATCGATGGGACATCGTTATGCATATGTAATTGCGGAAGGCGCAACATTAGCGGAAGCTAAAAATAAAGCCATTAACGCCGCAAAAGAAATAAAGTTCATTCTAAAAGTATCTTAGATTTAAAATACTTTCTGAAAAAAAAATAGCCCGAATAATTGTTTCCTTCAAAAGGTCAATTACTCGGGCTTTTTTATTTACTCTTGATATTTTTGATCTAAAAATTTAACCGTATCAAACATATTCGTTTTACTAGCACCCTTTACTAAAATGGTGTCGTGAGGTTTTATGATTTTCTCTAAGAGCGCATGCAATTTTTCTTTATCGAGGAAATGATAAATTTTAGCAGAGTCCATTCCTCTAGCCTGCGCTGCTGCTCCCATTTCCTCCGTTCTAAAACCATAAGTGATAAATAAATCAATGTCTTGCTCATAAATGTATTCGCCCAATTTACGATATTCCTCTTCTCTCAAATCCCCTAATTCTCGCATTTGACCAATAATAGCAATTTTACGTTTCTTCGCTATATTTGTAAGAACATCAATAGCAGCACGTACGCCCTGAGGATGAGAATGAACGGTATCGTCAATTAGTGTAATGTCATCGCGACAGTTATAAATTGTTAATCTTCTAGGTGGCTTTTTAAAATTTAGCCCCGCCTTAATATCTGCTGGACTAAAACCTAAATAATCTGCAACCGCAACAGCATTCAATGCATTGTAAACATGATGCTCCCCTAAAATGGGAATATACATGGCCATTTCCTGTCCTTGAAGCTTTATTTTAAAGGTCATACCGATGTCTTTATATTGAATATCATAAGCTTGATAGTCCGCTGTGCTATGAATACCTACTGTTAAGATTTTTCCTTTAAACTGCTGTGTCTCTAAATACTTAGAATTATCATCGTCCTTATTCAGGATTAATAAACCGTTTTGGTCCATGCCATGTATTAATTCCGATTTTGCCTTGGCCACTCCTTTAATATCTCCATCAAAGTTGCCCACATGAGCTAAACCGATATTTGTGATAATACTAATATTCGGTTGAATAATGCTACAGTGATTTGTTATGATACCTGGATAAGCCATCCCGTACTCAAGCACAACAGCCTCATGTGAAGCATTAATTTCTTCTTTATGTTTTTTCGTATGTTCTGTTGTATTCCAATAATCTTTTGACTCAAAGATATTCCATTTTACCGATAAAATAGAGGCTAGGAATGCTTTTGATGTCGTTTTTCCAGCACTGCCGGTAATCGCAATAATCGGTAAAGCCTTTTCTTCTGGTAAAGTTTTTTCTTCTGGCAATGCTTTTTCTACTGCTAATGCTTCTTCTACTAAAGATTCTTCTACTAAAGCCCTTTCTTCGGATAAATCCTTATTTTTCCTACGTTTCCTAATTTCCGTTTTAATTTGTTTCTGGTTCTTAGCAAGGTACATTGCATACCTTATAGTATTGATGACCACATCTAATTCTAAATAAAAAGCAGGAGGGCAACCTGGTCGCCAGTTCACTTCATACATCCAAATTTTTCTTTGTTCATCTAATCCTACATCAATGCCAATTTCATCAATAACTTCTCCAAATTGCGCCATCTGAATTTCATCTAAATGTTGAGCTAGTGTCAAGGAAAAATGCTCCAACATACGCCGTACATCATAGGCTTCTTCTTTAAATTCCTGCTCTAAAAAAGGATCCAAATAATTTGTATAACCACCATTGTTAATATTCGGTATAATCGAGCCATTTGGTGCAATTCGCGGATAAACCGTCGTTATAACCCATTCACCCTCACCATTTTTTTGAACATGTAGACGAAAATCATAAATTTGACCTGATTTTGTTTTTGATTGAATATAGGGCTGCACGATAAAGGTGCCTGTAGAAAGTTGCCCTCTAATTAACTCATCTAGCTGTGACTGTGTACAAAAAGTAGTTTCCCTATCCTTCTTTACCTCAAAGTTAGTTCTTCCTACTTTCGAAATAAAATAAATCCCTTTTCCCTTCCGTCCATCTATCGGTTTAAATACAACTTTTTTATAAAAAGCCATAAATTTATGGAGTAAATCAACATTTTCAACAACCTCAGATGGAATTAAATACTTATCAAATTCCTTTGCTTCTTTAAGTCGCTTCATAACATTCCATTTATTTCCTATAGAATGAGTTGTAAAAGGTATTTCCTTTTTCAATTTCTCAATAATGTCCTTTGATACCGATAATTTTTCTGGACTTCCTGCATTGTATATAACATCCGGAAAGGGCATCATTTTTTCATGCCAATCACCATTTTCATATACCTTTCCTCTAATGGAACGTTTATCAAAGTCAACGCTTTTTGGTGTAAAGTAAAAAAATTGAGCTCCTTCTGCTTGTGCAACGGCCGCAAATGCATATGACTTAAGAACAGTTCTAGGATCTAGCCGATGATGCAACATTCCAATAATTGTCATCCATTAATCTCTTCCCTTCATAGGATTCTCTCTCTAATAAATTCAGTGATACAACGGGCATATAGACAGATGCTCTAATTATTTGTAGTTTAAAATTTCATCACCATTTTGGCTCAATAATAAATTTCCCTTTTAACATGTCTGGCTTTAATAACTGAATTGCAGATATACCACTTAATTCAATGGATTTTTCTGAGGATGTTCGCTCTAATCGGACAACCTCTGCTATCAAATTCGTATCATGCCCTTCATAATCATAGGCTCGCAAAAGCGAAACAGTGCCTCGACAACTTTCTCTATCAATTGACTCTATGCGAAAAAACTCTGTTTCAAACTGCTTTACAGTATCCATTAGCCTTAAATGTGTACCGTTGTGTGTGATTAAAAAAAAGGGAATCGTATCACTTCCCGCTATTTTCACAAGCAGCTGACCAAAATATTTAGAATGAAAATCCTTTATCAAATCCTGGAGTGCTTTTATATCGTAGAGCGCTTCACATAGAAAATGGTTTTTTTTATGTTCATCATTCATTTCCCCAGCCCTCCTAAGTCTTAATGAGCTATTCATAAACATTGAAACAATTACAAAAATATTTAACACCTTCTCGCTATCATATGTAGCACTTAGGAATATGACGACTTTTTTCGTAAAGGAAACAGGGATTCTACAAAAAAGAAAAATGTCCATTTTGTTTTATTAAACGTCAAGTTATAAGCTGAAACTATATTAAATAGTGAATTCTTATTTAATGTCACACATTATATGTATAGAAATTGAAATAGATGGACTAGTAAAAAATATTAGCTTTATATATTATGTTGAATCAATTGCTAACTCTCCAACTAGAGATAACTTAATAAAATCGGACGGTAAGGTTTCCGAAGCTTCTGATCAATTTACTTTGCCAGACAGTCAATACACGGACGCTATTTATTATGGAGAATTTGACCTTGACAAAGTAACGAAAGAAAAAAAGCAAATATGTGAAGAGCTTCTACAACAAGTGACGTTGATTTGGGATAGATAAAGAGGAACTGATTTGTATCAAATATGGCAAGAAAATTAGAAAGAATATGTCATAGTTAGTTTAGTAGGAGATAATCTTTTTAAAGGGATTACTTTATAATAAACACCAAAAAGAGAAATTGCGCTGTGCAATTTCTCTTTTTGCTTGAACTGAAATTAATTATAACTCATCCTCGGTAACTTCATTATTTATTGCCATTTCCGTTTCCGTTGCCATTTCCATTTCCATTGCCGTTACCATTTCCGTTTCCATTACCATTTCCGTTGCCGTTGCCGTTTCCGTTGCCATTTCCGTTTCCGTTGCCATTTCCGTTTCCATTGCCATTTCCGTTTCCGTTGCCATTTCCGTTTCCGTTGCCGTTTCCGTTGCCGTTTCCG
>NZ_JBHZDH010000090.1:0-11358 GCF_042755925.1 Lysinibacillus sp. NPDC059133
AGGCAAAATTAAAAATGAGTCCGGTGCAATACCGAACTCATTTTATACAAGCTGCCTAATGAAATAACCGTGTCTAACTTTTAGGGGTCACTTCAGTTTGAGTGACTTTAATAATTATTTTAAATTAATTAAACCTGTTTCAGTACCAAAAATACCAGTTTGTACTTGCAGTTGTAAATCAGTTGCTTCTGCTACTTCTGGAGCAAGGTCAAACACAACCTTACCTTTGATCTCCATGTCTGGATTTACTTCCTGTAAGAAGAAGCTATTTTGAATGTTTCCATCATCACCTTGGTTTGCAGACATACTTGCAACACTATCAGATTCGTAAGTTTTTTCACCACGTTTTAATTTAAAGAAGCTTGCATCAATAGTTACAGCTTTATTTCCATTGTTTTTGTAAGTAACGTCTAGCACAACGTATTTTCCACTTGCTTTTTTCGGTAATACAGAAGGTCCTACTTGATCTGCTAATTCTACTCCATTAAGTGTAAAGATTGCATCTCCAACTTCTAATGCTGTACCGATTCCGACAACTTTTTCTTTATTATCTTTCTTTCCAACATCAGTAGAAGCTGGTTGTTTTCCATCTTCTTTATCCTTAGTCGAATTATCACCGCCACCAAGTGCAGCGATAATTACTCCAAGAATGATTAAGGCTATTAATCCACCGCATCCAAATTTGAAAAATTTCTTCATAGTAACTCTCCCTTAATATGTAATATTTGGTTCCTATGAAACTATATCAAATTTACTATAATGTGTCAGCAATAAAATTTATGGAAAATAAAAGTGGTTAATTATGATCGGTCCGCTGTTAAGCTAGTATCTAAAGCTTTATAAGGGTCACAATACTGTATATCCATATTTTGTTAGTGTAAGTTTTAAACAATTTTACAATGATTCAATTTGAGTTTACAAAGGATTCACAATTGCTGATAAAGCACACTTTGTGTAGTGCTATAATGAGGGGGACTATTAAAAGGGGAGTATGCACCATGATTTCAATTTATACACTTCTTCTTTACATACATATTTTAAGTGCTATTCTTTCGATTGGGCCTTTGTTCGTTGTTTTAACAATTGTTAAGAAAATGCGTTCAGCATCTCATGTTGAAATGACACCTTATATTGAGGCATTTAAAGGAGCAATTACGATCGTCAAGCATTCGGGGCATGTTCTTGTCGCATCCGGTATTTTATTAATGTGGCATGCGGGCTATCATTGGAGTACCTCGTGGATTGTTCTTACATTTCTTGTGATGCTTGCCTCCATTGTTTTTTTAGCAAGAGCGTTCAAACCGACTTTACAGACATTTAATACACCAGCCTATGATCAGCAAAAATTTACTTCATTGCTACATCGCAAAGCATGGATGTACATTTTGTTATTGCTAATTATGTTATGGCTAATGGTAGCAAAACCTGTACTTTGGTAAAAAGGGTTTCGCTTATAAAAAAATTCGCACTCCACAAAGGGTGCGAATTTTTTCATTATAGACTAAGCAAGCGTTTGAAATAGCTTTTGCGAATAAATATATAACTAACGAAGAACAGGGCAAAGAAGCATAAAGAGCTCATCATTGAGACTTGTAAAAATGATGTTGAAACCATTGTTCGCATAGCAAATAATGTAGCAAATAACATTGTAGTCGCTATTGTGAATGGTACAAATATAAGGATTGCTAGCTCCTTAGAAACAACGGTGAATAACTCTTTTTTAGATAGCCCGAGTTTTCGTATGCCTACATACTTTTCTTTTTCCTGAAGAAGTGTCGTTTGTAAATAGAAGTAGAGTATACTCATAGCTGCACTTAAGAAAATCAAGCTCAACATAGATCCGATAAAGAACATAACACTTTTTGTAAACATCTCTGCGTCATACAATTCGATTTTTGAAGTTACATAACGTTCCTCATATATATGTGGGAAATCCTCAATAATTTTTTTCGCCAACTCTGTATGTGCCGTCCAATTGTCTAGCTCAAATAAATAGGTTTTGTAGACAGGATATTTGATGCTGTTATAAACTTCATCAGGCACAATAAAATACGTTTGTTGGAAACCGGTTGTTAATAGATTTTTTTCATTTACAGATACAAGCTTAAATTGCTTTAGATAGTTATCATCACTTACATTAGTAATTGGAAATGTTTTACGATTACCAGCAACTGCTATAAATTCATTTGCACCTAAGCTAACCTTTTCATTGTGTAACAAGTTATAATCGGAAGCTGACATATAGCCAATACTACGTTCTTCATTTGATTTAAATTCAATAAAATATTTTTGTGAATCCACTGTAGATAATTGTTTTTCAATATTTCCAATATCAGCTTCTACCTTATTTGGATCAGCCTTAGGAGGAGCAATGTACTGAAAACTGTATGGATAATTCGCCTCACTATCTTTTTCAACATTATAGTAAGAACTAAATAAAATGCTTGTACTTAAAAACACGCCGCTTAACAAGAGAGTGATTAAAAATAGTATATTTGCATGTGATTTCATTTTTGCATTCAGATTGGAGGCCAGTAACATATTCGTTTGTTTCATATAGGCTGACGATCTCTCAAAAGCCTTTAGGAGGAAGCGCATTCCTTGTGAGATGATTAAATAAATTGTACAAAGAACACTCACGAAAAGCACTACATAGAAAAGAACGCCGAGACTACCTACAATGTCATGTTCTATTTTTATAAAATAGCCCAAACCAATGGAAATCATAGTGCTAATGAATAACAAAAGATAATGTGGTCTTATCGATTTTTCAATAACAGCATCACTTTTTAATAGTTGAATGGACGCTTCTTTATTAATAAATCTTGTCATTATTTTTGAAATCACAACGAATAATACAAGGAATAAACCAATCGTTAGCATGATTGCTTTAATAGGGAAATACATACCGAAAGCTTCTGCGTTTAAAACAACTTTGGCACCCATTAAGAAGAGAGGCGAAATGACAAGCCCAAGAATGATTGCTGTAATAATCGCCAATACACCGATAAGAATATTCTCACGAAAAACGAGCGTACGAATTTGTTTCATGGATGCACCAGTAATCATAAAAATACCTAGTGTTTTTGTTTTCTTCTTTAAAAAGGCCATGATGGAATAGGCGATATAGATAAATGAAAACAAATAGACGAGCAAACTTGCTAACATTAATGCGAGGCCAAGTGTTGAGTCTGGATCTAAACCTGCAAGACTTGGATGAAACACAATGACTGTAAATAAAAAGAAAATAATGATAGAAAACATACTGCTTAGGAAATACGAAACATAGGTCCATTTATCGCGTAAAATATTTTGGATAACGATATGATTAAAGCTCATGCTGTCCACCACCTAAAAAAGCAAGTGTGTCCATGATTTCTTGGTAAAATTGTTTGCGATTATGACCACGATGAATTTCGTTATATAATTTACCATCCTTAATGAATATAATACGATTGGCGAAGCTTGCTACATAAGGATCATGTGTCACCATTAAAATGGAAGTTTTTAGTTCGGTATGAATAGAACTAAATAAGTTCATGACATCATTTACTGCTTTTGAATCGAGATTTCCTGTAGGCTCATCTGCCAGCAATAAACTCGGTTCATGAATAACCGCACGAGCAATAGCTACACGTTGTTTTTGCCCACCAGAAATTTCATAAATTCGTTTTGAAAGAAGCTCGTCAATTCCAAGAAATTGAGATACATGTTGAAGTCGTTGCTGCATTGTATCGGCAGGTAAACTATCTAACGTTAACGGTAGTAAAATATTTTCTTTCACCGTTAATGTGTGGACAAGATTAAAATCTTGAAAGACAAAGCCTAATTCTGAACGCCGGAACTTCGCAAGTTCCTCATCATCTAAAGAATAAGGATTCCTACCATTGATAAGAATTTCGCCAGCAGTAGGGCGATCGATTGTTGACACACTATTTAAAAAAGTAGTTTTCCCACTTCCAGAAGGTCCCATTACGGCTACGAATTCGTTCTCACCAAGTTGAAAATCTATGCCATTCAATGCCTTATATGTGATTTCACCGATATATTCTTTTTTCAAATTGGTCACTTGTAGAATTGAGTTACCCATATTTAACAACTCCCTTACTTCGATTGAATAACTTAAGTATAAAGAAGGGGCAGCAGTTTTCCTATTTGGCTTTATGACGTCGATATGA
Organism: Lysinibacillus sp. NPDC059133; assembly: GCF_042755925.1. Taxonomy (NCBI): domain Bacteria; kingdom Bacillati; phylum Bacillota; class Bacilli; order Caryophanales; family Bacillaceae; genus Lysinibacillus; species Lysinibacillus sp. NPDC059133. The sequence continues at coordinate 4,179 of NZ_JBHZDH010000090.1, forward strand.
CAAAGTTGTCATAATACGAGCTTACAATCATGATTTTTTTACGCTATTTGAAAAGTCTATGGAAAAGGTCGTGATGCGCTCATCAGATTGTATAGTAAAAGGGTGCTCCAGTACAGTTAAAATCTTTTTCACCAAATATAAGCCTATACCTGTTGCTTCGCCGCTCGTTCTTCCTTTCGCGCCCGTATAAAATAAATCAAAGACACGTGAAATTTCACTCTCGGGAATCGTTTCTCCATAGTTTTGAATGTGTAAAGTAGCTTCATCATAAATGATTTGAATAGAGCTTTCAGACTCGCCGTACTTAATGGCGTTATTGATGATTTGATAAAGCACGACTTTTAACCATTTACGATCTGAATAAATAATCGTATTTTCAACAATCGTCACTTTTGGAAAAACTTCTTTGGCGATGAAATAATCCTTTAAATCATTAACAACTTCCTTCATAAGCTCTTTTAATGAAAGTGCTTCTATTTTTAAATCAGCCACAAGATTGGACGTGCGTTCGTAAGTTAGTAGCTGATTAAGGGTAAACGTCAGCTTATCGCATTCCTGATTAATTGTTTGCAAATGCTCGGATTGGCTATTTGCATTCGATTGGATAATCAGTTGAATAACTGACAATGGTGTTTTCATTTGATGGGCAAAATGTGAAAGCACAAGCTGTTTTTCTTTTCCTTGCTCCTCTAAATATTGCTGCTGTGTTAAGTATAAATATTGCATTTGTCGTAGTTTTTGGCTGTAGGCCTGCTCCATCATAGCCTGTGGTTCATATAGATGGAGGTCATCGCTAGTTAATGTGTTCTCCTGTAAATGAGCATAGAGCTTTTTTCTACGATAATAACGTCCAATCAGCCAAATGGTAAATAGGAAGCTAACGAGAAAGATAAAATAAAGATAGTGTGAAGATAAATCATCCAATGAATGAATGATCCAAGGTAATAATAGAAAGCTCACACAATAAAGAATGATTACACTTACATGATCTCGAAAGAAAAGCTTCATTCTTCTGCCTCCACTAATTGATAACCAAGTCCGCGAATTGTTTTAATTTCTAGTCTAGATTGGATCGCCTCGAATTTTTTGCGTAATCGGCCAATATTAACAGATAAAGTGTTTTCTTCAACGAAGGACTCATCATCCCAAATGGCACTTAACAATTTTTGACGAGGAACAACATTAGGATAAGCTTCGAATAGTAATTTGCTAAGCTGCATCTCTTTTAACGTTAACAGGCTCTCATGTTTCTCGGTGTAAAGACGAACGGTATTAGAATTTAATGTTGTATTAGCAAGTGATATCGAATTAGAATCGGAGGAAGCATATTCTCCGTATGTACGACGAATAAGGCCATTCACTTTTGCCATAAGCACATCTAGTGAAAAGGGCTTCGTGATAAAATCATCCGCACCATTTTCAATCCCATGCACTTGATCGATATCATTCACACGCGCAGATACAATGATAATAGGGCAGTTGGATAGCTGACGGATTTTGCGCGACCAAAAGTACCCATCATATGTGGGCAGGTTAATGTCCATAACAACTAGATGAGGTTGAATAGCTTGAAATTCTTCAACTATATGATTAAATTGTTGAACGGTATAGCATTCAAATTGATATTTTGATAAATGCTCCTCCATGATTTTTGAAATATTGATATCGTCCTCTATTATGTAAATTTTGTACATAGTATCGACCTTTCTTTATAGACTATCACTAAAAAAGTGGTTATTTTATTAAAATATATGAAGGTATATTGGTTGATTGAAGTGGAGACTGGGCGACTCCTTGGGGATTAGCGGCTCATCGGACGCCCCCAGGAAGCTTTGCTCTGTGCGAAAGCGAAGCGACAGCAACAAATGTTTTATCTGTGCGAAAGCGAAGCGACAGCAACAATTGTTTTATCTGTGCGAAAGCGAAGCGACAGCAACAACAAAGCGCCCAGTCGGAACGGGAATCAACCCCACGTTATGCTGAGTAGCCTTCTTTATTTATATATTTTTAATGTACCCTGATTTTTAGAAATCCATTAATATTCTTCATTGAATATAGTGATTGTAACTTGAAATTATAAAAAAGAGCCACCACAAACCCTATTAGGGAAGGTGATGACCTCTTTCATTTATTTTTTAGGAATATGGAAGGTGATAGTTGTGTCTTCATTTAGGGTGCTGTTAATTTGTAACCTCTGTCCGTAGATCCTTTTTAGACGTAAATCCGTATTACGTAGACCTACGCCCGAATTTGGCGAATAGCTACCAGCTTGTAGTCCATCTAATATACTTGAATCTATCCCAACCCCATTATCTATAACACTTACTGCAACATGATTCGGAAAATCTTTTATACGAATACAAACTGTACCTCCTCCTTCTTGTTTCAATACACCATGACGAATGGCGTTTTCGACTAAAGTTTGTAAGGAGATAGGGGGGATTTCAATATTTATAATGTCATCAATATCCCATTCGATGTTTAGTAAGTCTCCAAAACGTTGCTGATTAATATAGAGATATGACCGTACTAGCTCTAACTCATCCTTAAGTGGCACTACTCGCTGTAAATTTCGCACATCGAAGCTTGCATGTAGATATTCACCGAAATGATGCATTAAGTCAATCATTCGATCTGTATCGATCGTACTAAGTGATGCAATTGTATTTAAAGTATTAAATAAAAAATGCGGCTGTATTTGGGCTTGAAGCCAAGCTGTTTCCAAATGTAGTCGTTGATTGATGCTATATTTTAAATCGATTAAGGCTCTACTCCTGACCTTTAGCTCTAAAGAATTAATAGGCTTCGTAACATAATCATTTGCACCATGGGCGAAACCAGTATAGACATCCTCGGAATAATTACGGGCTGTAAGTAGTAAGACAGGTAATTCAAGCAATGAGTAGTGTTCTCGAATAATTTCGATTAATGCATAGCCAGATATATAAGGTAACATCGCATCAATAATGACTAAATCCCAATCGTCTTGCTGTAGCATTTCTAATACTTTTTCACTGCTAGTAACGGTAGTAACAGCGTATTCTGAAGTTGTAAATAAACTACGCATAATGGTTAAGTTTACAGGATCATCATCGACCATTAAAATTTTAAATTGCTTTTCCACTGTCGCTGATGAATTATGTTCTTCAATAGGAAGATGCATATCCTCTTCCTCTATATAGGATTGCTCCTCATTAAAGTCTTCCTCTGCTAATGGTAAGGTGAAATAGACATCCGATCCTTTGTTAGGAACAGAATGTATTTGCAAAGTTCCACCATGCAATTCGATAAGCTTCTTTGAAATTAATAACCCAAGACCGATTCCATCATTATTGTCATTTCTTTGTTCGTAAGGGGAAAATAGACGACTTTGGATATCGTCATCCATTCCTGACCCAGTATCATGAATATGGATAACAGCCATGTTATTTTCTATATGGGCACTGATTTTTATAGATCCTGCACTCGTATATTTAATGGCATTGTGTAGGAGATTAAAAAGAATTTGAATCAATCGATTTTCATCGGCCACTACATTAGGAAATGTCCTAGGAATCGCTGAATTCATTTGGATCTGTTTTCCACTTGTTATAAAGCGTAACATGTCAAAAACACCATAAACTATACTTTGGATGCTAACGTTTTTTTTATGGAGATGTAAATTACCTTCCTTTAAACGAGTAAAATCTAGTATGTCATTTAACGTAAAGGACATGCTTCTCCCGATATCAATTAAATGCTTCAGGTTTTGTTTATCATCAGTCATAAGCTTATTGTTTGGATTATCATAAATGGACTGTCCTAATGTAATCATTTTATTCATGGGATCCCATAGCTTTTGTGAGCTACTGGATAGAAATTCATCCTTTAATGTGTCATCTTTTTGTAATTTAGCAATCAATTGATTAATTTGCGCTTGATTTTCAAAAAAGCGTTTAAACCAATAACCCGAAAAACCGAGTATGACAAATAGATAATCGAATGGATACATGGGTATATCAAAATCATAGATGGATTTAATATATGCCCATATGATACCGTTCATTGTACCAAGGGCCGTCAATGCAATAAAAGCTGTGCTCTGTTTTTGATTTTCAAGATACTCTCTTAAAGCGAGTACTACTACAAATAAAAATGAAATGACATAAAGTATAAAGTAAAGAGAATTTATTGTGTATAACCAATTAATCGGTAAGACGACAGTGAAAAATGCTGAAAGGGCATAGAAAGCAAAGAGCCACTGAAAGCATTTAGCATGATGATATTTGACTAGTAAAACACGCATAAATTGAACAAAGAAAAATGAAGACCCGAGATAAATGATAGTAGATAGCTTAAATGACCATACATAATCGAGATGTAACCACGTGAGTATAGATTGATCATATGAAATTAATTCATCTGCTAAGGGCAAAAGAAAGCCTACTGTGAACAGTAAAACAATTGGCTTTGGATTAATAAACAAGAACACAAGGGTACTAAAAAGTGTGAACAATAAGAGTGTTATTGAAATTGTAGCAAGAGATAAATCGTTAATCATTTGGTGATGTTCTATAGCTGAAGCAGAGCCAAATAAAATTCTTTTATCAATGGTAGGGCTTATTGATGTATCAAAATTAGATACATGTAAAATTAAGTCAATTTCAGGTTGTTCATTTGTAAAGTAAAGAGTATAAGGAGCGGCTTGGCCTTTATGACTATGTGAATCAGTAGCTACTTTCCCGGACTGTTCAACCAACTTCCCGTTAATATATAATGCTGAAGCAGTTGACACTGCAGGGATTCGAACGGCAAAACGATTATCTTTCGGAGCATTGTGATTGAGTAATATTTTTAAACGGTATGAGCCATATCGTTGTGTCGTTGCATCTGAATCTCGCATGGGAATCGTTCGGGTAGTTTGTTCAAATGATTGGGTATTAATGTTTAAGGGATCTATTAATGATCCGGGATAGTAGAGCCATTCACCATCTAAGTTAAGAACTTCTTCGTCGGATAGCTGCTGATCCCGTATATCAAATATACCTTCCTGGGCAATCGGTTGTTCACTGGAAGGAAGAAAATATGCTAGCCATAGTAAACGAAGTGTAGTAAGAACTATAAAAATTAAAATAATGAAAAGTGAATGTCGTATAGTCGCTTTTTTCAAGAGTGACATAAGAACCTCCAAAATTTTCTTCTTGTAATAAAAGAACTATATTTACCATGCCATGAAATTTAGCAAATGGGAATAGGAAATTTTTAAAAATAATACTTTCAGACTAATCAGAAAGAATAGGGGAGCCGATTTCCGTTACAGGTTACTGCTTTCCTGAGGTGAGTAGCGTGAGATTTGAGACCCCTTTTACTGTGCAGTCCAGTACATATTTTGAGGGAGAATCATTAGTGTTTAAGTTTTTTTTAAGAGGCGTGACGTATGATGAAGGAATAAATAATTTGCGGGTTAAAGCGTATAAAAATTGAACAAAAAATCATCTCAATGGGAGAAATGATCTATTGTGGGTAAATTCAAGTTAAAGTTATCGTTTGTTATTGTTAGTATGACGGTAATTGTTGTACTTGCGACTTCTAGTATTAGTATTTGGAGTAGCTATCGAAATTTTAACGACATTCTTATGCAAAATAAGGTTGCCATGCAGGAAAATTATGTGAAGGAAGTTTCGGTAATCACGGAGAACTACGTACAAGAAAAACTGATGGAACCAAATCAAGATAAGTCGATTGAACCTTATATGGTGCAAGTGGTTAACAAGTTACTTGATGAAAGAGTTGTTTCATTTAGCGCGTTCATAAAAAGTATAATCGTTCCTTTACTATTATGGATAGTCGTAGTACTTGTATTAGCTGTATGGCTTGCTTTCAAAATTGCACGACCTTTAAAAAAGCTTTCTACTAGCGTGGAGAGAGAAGAAATACAGAAGCTTGAAGAAATGGATGATTGGTATTACGAAGCACATTCGTTAAAAAAAGTAGTACAAAACATGTTCATAAGTTCGGAAAGCAAAATAGTTGATTTAACGAATCAACTGAATTTAGACTCCTTAACGGGAATTCCTAACCGTAGAAGGATGGATCAAATTTTAAATGAGCTAATCATCAATAAAGTCCCACATACAATAGTGTTAATAGATCTAGATGATTTTAAAAGTATAAATGATACCTATGGACATACTGTAGGGGATGAAGTTTTAAAAGCTTTCGCAAATCATATGCAAGAGAACATTGAGGAACAGGGAATGTGTTTTCGATATGGTGGGGAAGAGTTTATGGTAATATTGCCATCCACGACAATAGATATAGCTTTAGAATTAGCGGAGAATGTACGCATGAAGCAGGCCTTGTTAGATACGGCATGTGGAAGGCCAGTGACAATGTCTGCCGGTATTACAGCATTTACAGCAAATATTAAGACTGCTAATCAGATCATTACAATTGCAGATCAGGCGTTATATAAGGCGAAGCAGTCAGGAAGGAATTGTATCTGTGTCGTCGAAGAACTATCTGAAAAAATAATCAAATGAATATCGTATTGTATTCAAGCTCAAAAATTTTTAATTAATATTAAATGAAGGTCTGGATTGGATGGTAACGTAAATAACATTTGTTAAAACGTATGCTATGTATATAAGTTGATCTTCGTTACGACTGGGCGACTCCTTGGGGATTAGCGGTAGAGGAACGAAGGCTAAAACCATCACATCTTGTGATAACGCCTTCGTGACCAACATCGGTGCCGCTGCCGCTTCGCTTTCGCGCAAAAAACATCGTGCTGCTGTCGCTACGTTAGCACTACGCTTTCGCGCAAAAAACATCTGTTGGCCCAAGCGGCTCATCGGACGCCCCTAGGAAGCTTTGCTCTGTGCGAAAGCGAAGCGACAGCAACAATTGTTTTATCTGTGCGAAAGCGAAGCGGCAGCAACAATTGTTTTAACTGTGCGAAAGCGAAGCGACAGCAACAATTGTTTTATCTGTGCGAAAGCGAAGCGACAGCAATAATTGTTTTATCTGTGTGAAAGCGAAGCGACAGCAACAATTGTTTTATCTGTGTGAAAGCGAAGCGACAGCAACAATTGTTTTATCTGTGTGAAAGCGAAGCGACAGCAACAATTGTTTTATCTGTGCGAAAGCGAAGCGACAGCAACAATTGTTTTATCTGTGCGAAAGCGAAGCGACAGCAACA
>NZ_JBHZDH010000091.1:0-10679 GCF_042755925.1 Lysinibacillus sp. NPDC059133
TATCACAGGACGTGATGGTTTTAGCCTTCGTTCCTCTATTGCTGATCCCCAAGGAGTCGCCCAGTCTCCACTCCAATCAACTTATATATGGCATACGTTTTACCAATTGTCACCCCTACTACAATGCGCTATTTCTCTCCCTTAAATATCTATCTTCTCAATATTTCGAAATGATAAGTAGGCCACGCTTATACCGATAATAGCTAAAGTGATGGGTATGAAAATAATATCATACAAGGTGAAGTTACCCGAATTTGATGATACAACTGATACAATTAATATAGATGAAACAATCGTTGCCGGAATGGAGTATTTTCTCATACCGAAATACAATGGTATTAATGCAATGCATGATGCTGAAACTGCATTCATGATCACAGCGGGAATTCGTTGTATTATGAGAGATACCGATAATGTATCCGGAAGCAATTGGAAACTCTCACTAACAGCACAAAAAATCGCTGTGACAAAAATAGTCGATAAAATAATTGCACTAAAGGTAAAAAGAACAACAATGGCAAGCTTTGAAGCAATTAGTTTTTTTCTATTGATCGGGTACATAAATGCTACGGTGATAGTTTTATATTTAAATTCTCCAATAATAAACTTGGCGATTAACACACTAGCAAAAATAATAAATACTGCTCTTACACCTGAATCTATAAGGCTAAATGCCGTCTGATAAGTTCTAAAATCTTGATCCCCTTCTATTTTAGTGATAAATATAAGCATAAATATAATAGCTAATATCACAAAATTTGCGAAAACAGCTCGTTTTATATATGAACCAATATGGTATTTTTTCATTTCTAGCCGCATTAAATTAAGCACTAGCGACACCTCCATTGATTAGCTTTAAGAAGTAATCCTCTAATGAGCTTGTTTTTTTGCTAATGCCCTCAATTTCAATATCATGCTCAATCAATGTTTTAGATAGCACCTTTTGTGAAGCTGTCGATTCATAAATTCTAATACAATTGTCATCCATTAGTTTGAAATTAGTAATATTTAATTTACTTTCTATAATAAAGGCAGCCTTTTCCCCATCATTGACAGTCACTTCAATATAATCTGTTTGACTACGATTGACAGCGTCCATTGATACTTCCTTAATTAATCTTCCATCTTTAATAACCCCAACTGTATCTGCCAATTGTTCAATTTCACCCAATATGTGACTAGAGATCATAATGGTAATGCCATACTCTTTACAAAGCATCTTGAATAGCTCTCGAAGTTCTTTAATGCCGACTGGATCTAGTCCATTAATCGGCTCGTCTAAAATAAGTAATTCCGGCTTCGTAATAATTGCACGTGCAATACCCAATCGTTGTTTCATCCCAAGAGAAAAGTCTTTCACTCGCTTATTCTCCGTATTTGTTAATTTTACTAAATCTAGAACATGCGCAATTTCTTTCTTGTCATAATAGCCCATATATTCGCAATGTAATTCTAAGGTTTCCAGTGCTGTTAAATCTTCATAAAAAATCGGATATTCAATAATCGTCCCCATCCTTTTCAGCACTTCGTATGAGCGGTCGTGTAATTTCTCACCAAAGATTTCAATATCTCCACTCGTTGGCTTCGTAAGGTTAGTCAGCATTTTCATGACAGTGGTTTTCCCGGCACCATTAGGACCTAAAAAACCGTATATCTCTCCCTTTTTCACATGCATAGTAACAGCCGAAACGACTTCTTTCCCCTCAAACACTTTCGTAAGCTGATTTGTCTTCACAATATATGTCATGTAAATCTCTCCTTTAAATTTAACTATCCTTATTATAAAAAATGAAACTCTCTAATTTATTACTTGATTCTTACAAATTTCTTAAGCGCATAAGAAAAGCTTGTAAAGCAATTAAAATGCTCTACAAGCATGACTGCTCAGTATGTCATTCGTTTTAAAGAAACTGTAAAAATAGTCTTCTCATATGGGATACTGGAAAGCTGGATGGAGCCCTCCATTAATTCTACTAGACGTTTTGTAATCGTTAAGCCAAGACCACTCCCTTGGAAGGATTTATTTCTGGAATCCTCAAGCGTATACATTCTTTCAAAAACATTATCAATATGATATTCATCAATTCCCTTACCACGATCCCATACATCAATAAAAATATTCGTATCATCATTTCTTACTGTAAGTCCAATAATGTTTCCCGCCGCCCCATAGGCAATAGCATTTGACAATAAATTATTCAGAACCCTATCTAACGCTTCTTCATTGCCAAGTGCATTCAAGGATATCTCTGGTATTGCTATATCAATCTCTAGTCCCATCGACGTGATCATATCGTAAAATGATAAAATATTTTTCCGGCAAATTTCACTTACATTAATTTTCGTCATTGGATAATCTGTATCTCCAGCCTCCAATTTTGCCAGATCAAAAAATGTATGGATTATTTTTAATACTTCCAATGTTTTCGAATGAACGCCAGTGAGTAATCGTTGCCGCTCCTCGTCACTAAGTGCCTGATTAAGCTGCAGCATTTCCGTATAACCTAGTACAACTGTTAAAGGTGTTTTAAGATCATGTGATATATTGGCCAACATCTTTTTCATGGAGCTTTCCATTTTCCGATGCGTTACCAACACTTTTTGATTGTGGTCTAACAATGCATTCATCGTAATCAGTAACTGCTGTAATTCTTGATTAGCTGTCGATACTAAAACCTTTTCGCTCGACTGTTCATCAATGATTACTTGCAGTTTTTGATGCATGTATTGAATCGTAGCATCTTGTTGTTTTTTTGCTTTCACTTGAAAAATAATAATTCCTACGAGTAACACAATAATCAGTAATAGAAATATAATCATCATGATGTTTACCCTTCAAATTTATAGCCGATTCCCCAAAGCGTTTTAATATACCTAGGATTGGATGGATCGTCTTCAATTTTTTCGCGCAATCTTCTTATATGTACATTAATAATATTTTCATCTCCATAGTAAGCATCATTCCAAATCAATTGATATATTTGCTGCTTTGTAAAAACTCGATTACGATTTGTCACGAATAATTTTAAGATAGCAAATTCCTTTGATGTGAGCTTTACTTGTTGTCCATTCTTCTCAGCTGAAAAATTAATTAGGTCGATCGATAAGTTGTCTATCTCTACTATATCTTTCTTCTCCTCTACTTGACTGGAGTATTTCGTAGCTCTTCGAATTGCGGCTTTAACACGTGCCGAAAATTCCAGCATCGAGAACGGCTTGGCAATATAATCATCTGCCCCTAATCCTAACCCTAACGCTTTATCAACATCACTATCCTTGGCTGACATAATGATAATTGGAAGTGATGCTTGCTCTCGTATAATCTTTAAAACTTCTAATCCATTAAGCTTCGGTATCATAATATCCAAAATCACTAAATCAAAGGGTTTGTTTAAACAATATTGTAAGGCTTCTTCTCCATTTACTGCAGTGGTAACATGGAATCCCTCCATTGTTAAATAGCTTTCTACCATTTCACGAATGGCTTCGTCATCTTCTACTAGTAAAATATGCTTTTGCACGTTCATGCACCTCTTCCTAATATAAAGCAGTCTATATATGACTTGTCATTACTATGATCATCACCACAAAGAGGGGTTGATTTCCGTTCCAGCTGGGCGCTTTGTTGTTGCTGTCGCTACGCTTTCGCACAGATAAAACATTTGTTGCTGTCGCTACGCTTTCGCACAGATAAAACATTTGCCGCTGACGCTTCGCTTTCGCGCAGAGCAGAGCTTCCTGGGGGCGTCCGATGAGCCGCTTGGGGCAACAGATGTTTTTTGCGCGAAAGCGTAGTGCTAACGAAGCGTCAGCAGCAGGATGTTGGTCACGAAGGCGTTATCACAGGACGTGATGGTTTTAGCCTTCGTTCCTCTATCGCTAATCCCCAAGGAGTCGCCCAGCCTCCACTCCAATCAACTTATATGCATGGTATACGTTTCAACAAATGTCCTACCCAAAATTTGATGATGTGTTATTTATCTATCATTTTACCATATTAAGGTTGTGCACCAAAAGTGGGGACGATTCGAGAAACTAAAGTCCTCTTTTTATTCTCTCCAGTAATTTTATCTGAAGCCTAAAATGCAGATTTGTCATATGTATTGGTTGGTATATTGTTAGCAATAATCCAAATAATTTAGAAAGGACTGGAGAAATGACTTTTAGAAGGAATTACAGTTTTTTTCTATTGCATTTTGTATTATCGGATTGTTATTGTTTTATGCTAGTTCATTAAGTAAGAACGGTATTTTTTGGGATTTACTTTTATGTAGGTGCTCTACTTTGGATAATGAGTATATATTTTGGGATATCCGGAATTCGATCAAAACAAAAAGGTATATCTAAATATTTAAGATTACTCATCATTTTGCTTATTCTTGTCATCTACGGATCGATGATTGCAATTATGGGGGTACGAGGTTTTGGAGCTTAAAGATTAATCGTTCATTTGGAGTATTTTGATTGTACATCTAGAATTACAAATTTATTATTTAACTAAAAAAACTGCCCTGCAAGTCATTTTTATGACTCACAGGACAGTTTTATTTTTTATTATTCGACTTTTAAATCACATTGCTCTAATGGATGCATTTTTGTTTTATGCTTGATTTTATAGCCAAGCCATAAGAATAAGAACAGTGGAATACCGATATAGGAGACAAAGACTCCATACCAGTCTATTGTATTACCCATAAAGGCATTGTAGTTTTGTCCAATAACAACAATCATACAAACCGTAAAGGCAAATAGCGGGCCGAATGGGAATAGCCTTGCTTTATACGGCAGCAATTTCGGATCTAATCCCTGTACCTCGAACGCTCGACGGAAACGGTAATGGCTAAATGCAATTCCTAGCCAAGCAATGAAGCCAGACATCCCAGAGGCATTTAGAAGCCACATGTAGACTACACCATCACCAAAGAATGAAGCTAAAAATGCTAGGGAGCCTACAGCTAAAGTCGCCAGTAATGCGTAAATCGGAATACCTCGACGGCTTAGTTTAGCGAAAAATTTCGGTGCATGTCCATCTACTGCCAATTGCCAAAGCATACGAGAAGATGCGTACAGCCCTGAATTCCCTGCTGACAGCATTGCCGTTAAAATGATAGCATTCATCAATGAAGCAGCAAAGGCAATTCCTAAACGGTCGAACACCAGTGTAAATGGTGAAACAGCGATATCTTCAGATAGCAAACGTGAGTCTGTAAATGGAATCAGCAGCCCAATTGCACCGATCGCTAAAATATAGAATAAAAGAATTCTCCAGAAAACAGACTTAACAGCTTTCGGAATATTTTTACCAGGATCATCTGTTTCACCTGCTGTTATTCCAAGTAGCTCTGTCCCTTGGAACGAGAATCCAGCAGCTAAGAAAATACCAAATGTAGCAAGAAATCCACCGTGGAATGGTCCATCACTGATAAAGAAATTCGTAAAGCCTACCGGAGCGTTTCCTCCTAAAATACCAAAAATCATTAAGAAACTGATGATAATAAAAATGATGACAGTTACAACCTTTATCATGGCAAACCAATATTCACTTTCACCATAGCTTTTTACCGATAATAGATTGAACGTTAAAACGACAGCAATAAATAAAACAGTCCAAAGTGCTGATGAGCTATCTGGGAACCAATATTTCATAATTAATGATACAGCAGAAATTTCTGCCGCAATTGTAATTGCCCAGTTGTACCAGTAGTTCCAGCCAAGCGCAAAGCCTAGAGCTGGGTCTACAAATTTTGTAGCATACGTACTAAATGAACCCGATGATGGCATATAAGCTGCCATTTCGCCTAAGCTCGTCATTAAAAAATACACCATGATACCGATTAATGCATAGGCGAGTAGTGCACCGCCAGGGCCTGCTTGTGCAATGGCACCACCACTAGCTAAGAACAATCCTGTACCGATTGTACCGCCCAATGAAATCATTGTAATATGACGGCTTTTTAATTCCTTTTTCAGCTTAGGCGCTTTATGGCCGAGCTGATTGACTTTTATTTCACTCATGATATAGCTTCCTTCCTTTTATAAGAGGCAAAAAAATGCCATCACATGAACGTTGCTGTGATGGCTAAGTAAATCCTCTGTTCTTTCAAAATGATAGCTCAACACGTTGTTCAAACGTGACAGTTCTGTTCCTTTCGGAGACAGCCCCAGCATGAGGTTTTCAAGTCCCCTCACACTTCGGCGGTATTTCCTTTCAACTAATATCTCTAATGCTTGTCATTTCCATTAGCATACTCTTAAATACCGCGACCTCTACCTCATTATAAACATGAGGCATATAATTATTAAATTTACGATGGATATTATTCTAACATACAACCTATGACATTTCAATAACTCAAGTAACATTCTATATTTTATGAATTTTCTACTATTTTTATTATTGTGATAAAGTGGTATAGTGGTTCAATCATAATTGTTCTAACAGGGGGGATTTATTTGGCTACTCATGAACATACCGATACTTATCCTAGCAGGAAAATTAATTGGAAAGGTACAACCTTATTATTAGTTATCGGCGTAATTTGTATTGCCTCGACATTACGGATGCCGCTAACAGTTGTTGGACCTATTATTTCCTTTATCCGCGAAGACCTCGGCATATCCAATGTACTAGCGGGCTTTCTAACAACAATCCCATTGTTAGCATTTGCAATCATCTCACCTTTTGTACCAATTGTCGCACGTAAAATCGGGCTAGAACTAACATTATTTTTATCGACTATTCTTTTGGCGTTAGGGATTGTAATACGCTCCCTCGGAACAACTAGTTTGCTCGTATTTGGTACTGCGCTAATTGGTATAGCCATTTCATTCGGTAACGTACTTATTCCAGGATTGCTTAAACTGAAGTTTCCCTTTCACGTAGGTTTACTTATGGCATTTTTCACAATGTCGATGAATTTGACAGCTGGACTCGGTGCTGGCATTAGCTATCCTGTTGCCCATTCATCAATTGGCTGGCAAGGTGCACTGGCAGTCGCACTTGTTCTCGTGGCGTTAACTATTTTAATATGGATTCCACAGTTGAAATTTAATAAGCCTGAACCTAATGTTAAAACTACGAAAAAACGTACACCTTTATGGAAATCACCTGTTACTTGGGCAGTAGCGGGAACTATGGGATTTCAGTCATTATTATTCTATACAACCGCTGCTTGGATTCCTGAAATATATATAGCACAAGGATTAGCTGCAGATCGTGCAGGATGGATGTTTTCCATCATGCAATTTTCACAAGTCCCAATGGCATTAGCGGTGCCTATTATCGCTAGTAAAATGACATCTCAACGACCTCTCGTATTCATGTTTACGGCATTTTACTTAATTGGCTTTATCGGACTAGTGATGGAATGGACAAACCTCGCTATACTTTGGATGGTGCTACTAGGCTTAGCCGGAGGAGCTTCATTCTCATTAGCGATGATGTTCTTTACATTACGTACCCGTACCGCTTTTGAAGCAGCTGATTTATCAGGTTTTGCGCAATCATTAGGGTATTTATTAGCTGCAATCGGTCCAATCTTATTTGGTTATTTGCATGATTTATTTGGTGGCTGGAATACGGCTGGTTGGTTATTTGTTGTCGTAGTATTGATACTCTTCTTATGTTCATTTAGGGCTTCTAAAAATGAATATGTAAATTAAAAAAGGTAGCTCATGATCTTATTTCAGCAGATGTTTGGACACCCGCTGAAATAAGTTAACGTGAGCTGCCTTTCTCTATTAGTAAGGTGGTTTCTGATAAAAATAGTTCGGTGTATTGTAAACATTAACATAAGGCTTATGGTAAATATGAGTTGTAGCTGGAGAAAGGGGTGGAATCAACCATGTCCAATTGCCTGTAACCTCACGATTTGCTGCTGCTTCTGCTTCCTCAAACAATTTAAATTGCTGTGCAGCTGTATGATGATCTACAATGCTCACACCATCTTCTTTAAAAGAATGTAGAACTGCCATATTTAGCTCAACTAATGCTCGGTCACGCCATAAAGAAGCCTGTTTGGTTGTATCGAGGTTGAAAATTTCTGCTACAGCGGGCAGCATATTATAACGCTCATGATCTGCTAAATTACGTGCCCCAATTTCTGTACCCATATACCAACCATTGAATGGGGCTGCCTCAAAATCGATACCTGCCATTTGGAAGCGCATGCTCGAAATAATCGGCACTGCATACCATTTTAATCCTAGCTTCTCTACTTGTGAAGATTCAGGGTGGCGAATCGGTACCTCTAGTACATATTCGTCAGGGATTATAAACGCTTGTGGCTCTCTACCATCTACCTGTACAACAATCGGAAGTACATCAAATGCTGTTCTCTCACCTTGCCAGCCAAGTGATTCACATACTTTTGTAAACTCAACGGAATGCGGATCACCAACGATTCCAGATTCTGTTTCATAACCAGCATAGCGGATTAGCTGATGATTCCATATACGAACTCGCCCTGGTGCAAAAATCGTTATTGTTGGACGAATCTTCCCATCATTTGTGGCATATTGAATATGTTTAAGCAAAGCATTGAAGATATCCTCTTCATGTGAAATATCACGGGCATCTACAACATGCAGCGATTGCCAAAACAGTCGACCAATACACTTATTACTATTACGCCAAGCCACTCGTGCACCAAAGATTAATTCTTCCGTTGTCGGTATATATTCTCCAGCCGTTTTAATATGCTGTAATTTATTTTCTAGCCATGTTTTTGACTCGTTTTGCTCTACTTGATAAAGTTCTAAAAATCGTTGTACTTCATGTAAATTCATATCGAACTCCTCCATCTATCCTCATATTAGAGGAATGGAACTATTATCACCACGAAAAAATCTGCAAGAAAACATACATATTTTATATATGAAATACTTTGTTCAATTTTCCATATCAGCTCTTCTTTTTATAAAAATATGCCTTGGCATAATTGCTGCCCGAAATCAGGCTTTGTGCTCAAATGGAGTAGGTAAAAGATACATAGCTTCCTTTGAAGTGGTATTATAAAAATTTTGGGGAATTGCAGAGGGTAAATCGTTTTTGTATGCAGAAATAGATTAAACAAGAGGATATCTTCAGTTACATTTGCAATTTTGTTTATCATGATTAAGCCCTTCGCAATATTTAGGAATAGACGTTATGGCGTGTCCATTAGAAATAAAACTTCCTTAACGAGGGATAATCCTTTTTTGACTTATAGTTGGCATAAAAAAAAAGCATGTTGCACAAACGTGCAACATGCTTGATGACCCCTACGGGATTCGAACCCGTGTTACCGCCGTGAAAGGGCGGTGTCTTAACCACTTGACCAAGGGGCCGTGGCTCCGAAGGCAGGACTCGAACCTGCGACAACCTGATTAACAGTCAGGTGCTACTACCAACTGAGCTACTTCGGAATAATGGTGGGCCTAAATGGACTCGAACCATCGACCTCACGCTTATCAGGCGTGCGCTCTAACCAGCTGAGCTATAGGCCCATTATTTTGGAGCGGGTGATGAGAATCGAACTCACGACATCAGCTTGGAAGGCTGAGGTTTTACCATTAAACTACACCCGCAGATGGTGGGTCAGGACGGAATCGAACCGCCGACACTTAGAGCTTCAATCTAATGCTCTACCAACTGAGCTACTGACCCGAAAAAAAATATGGAGGAGGTAGAGGGATTCGAACCCCCGCGCGGTGTTACCCGCCTGTCGGTTTTCAAGACCGATCCCTTCAGCCGAACTTGGGTATACCTCCGTAATATATAAGTGGTGGAGCCTAGCGGGATCGAACCGCTGACCTCCTGCGTGCAAGGCAGGCGCTCTCCCAGCTGAGCTAAGGCCCCTTGTTAGGAAAGATGGTCGGAATGACAGGATTCGAACCTACGACCCCTTGGTCCCAAACCAAGTGCTCTACCAAGCTGAGCTACATTCCGATACTATTAGGCTTTTTTGGCGCGCCCGACAGGAGTCGAACCCATAACCTTCTGATCCGTAGTCAGACGCTCTATCCAATTGAGCTACGGGCGCATTTATAAAAAATGATGAGCCATGAAGGACTCGAACCTTCGACCCTCTGATTAAAAGTCAGATGCTCTACCAACTGAGCTAATGGCTCATATTAAAAAATGAATGGCTGGGGTACTAGGATTCGAACCTAGGCATGACGGAATCAAAATCCGTTGCCTTACCGCTTGGCTATACCCCAATTATTAAAATGGGGCGACTGATGGGAATCGAACCCACGAATGCCGGAACCACAATCCGGTGCGTTAACCACTTCGCCACAACCGCCACTATATATAATCACGGCAGTATTTGATAACGAGTACCTAGAAACCTGGCAGGGGCAGTAGGAATCGAACCCACACCAAAGGTTTTGGAGACCTCTATTCTACCGTTGAACTATGCCCCTAAAAATGGTGGAGGGGGACGGATTCGAACCGCCGAACCCTAAGGAGCGGATTTACAGTCCGCCGCGTTTAGCCTCTTCGCTACCCCTCCAAGGGATGATGCCGGCGATAGGAGTCGAACCCACGACCTACTGATTACAAGTCAGTTGCTCTACCAACTGAGCTACACCGGCAAAAAAAAAAAAATGGCGGTCCCGACCGGGATCGAACCGGCGATCTCCTGCGTGACAGGCAGGCATGTTAACCGCTACACCACGGGACCATTTTGGTTGCG
>NZ_JBHZDH010000092.1:0-10426 GCF_042755925.1 Lysinibacillus sp. NPDC059133
CCAACCATTATAAAGGCTTTTTTTATGCACGCATAATATTGCGGAAAATTCAGTTTTTAAAAATACATTGAATTATTTTAATGCGACGCTAGTGAGAATTTATATTTTAATAGCTTGAAAGTTCCTAACTTTTTAAGTATAGCTAATTCTTTTGTTGTAAAGTCCGAGTCATAAAAGAAGCGAGAAGATATGTTTTCTAAATGAAGCGTTTTAGTGAGAATATGTTGGTCAGCCAGATTAAATCTATAAGCAACCCTTTTCCCATATTTTTTAGGTAACTCTACATATTTAGCATCAGTAAAACTACTTACATACTTATTTTGACCATTTTCACATATCGAATAATTATTATTTATATTATTTAGCAACCATTCTACTCCGTCATTTCCGTGCTTTTCACCAATCCCAAGCATTAGATAAGTGTCCGTACTGTTAACTTTATTAACCTGATTGACTAAATTTTTGACCATTAAATTTGATAAACCTGGCGCTAAACCTACCCCCAACACTAAAGTTGTTCCTAATTCAAGTGCTTTACTATGTAAGCTTTCAATTTTTGATAGGATAGTATAGGAAGGGGAAATATCTATATAATGAACTTTATTTTGAATACACATTTCAACGAAATTAGTATCTTTTTGGTCAAGGCACATTATTACTAACTGTGTGTGTGTAAATACTTCATGGGATGCCTCCAGATTATAAATATCTAGTTTCAACGGCAGAACCTTACCATTCATAGACAAAGAAAACTTTTTTGCCTTTTCAAAATTTCTACCAGCCGCGATAACTTTTCCAGGGTAAATCTGAGATAAAGTGTTACAGATTACGGTACCGACTTGACCGTAACCGCCGATTACTAAAATATTTTTCACTAGAAAACCCACCTTCTCATAGTTTAAAACAGCTTACTCAATTTTAAATAAAATCTCCCTGTATCAAAAACCGATACTAACATTATGGAATAATTGTTCTTCAACTCTTTGACCGTAGAGTAAGTGATTTTTTCAGATTCTTTCTCTATCTTAACATAAATATCCATTTGCCTTTTTACAATGAGCACCAAAAACTGAACCAATAATCACTTATTAGAAAAAAATCAATTTGGGCTAATCAATAGAACCAACAAAGTATTTTTATAATCGAATCCGTTGTTGTGCTATTTAAGGGAGCCTACAGATTGTTTAAGAAAAATGATTTACATATAATAGGTATTTGGTGTCGGAAATTCCCTGAAATATTGACTGTATCCCGAGTAGTACCAGAACAAAAAAAGAACCCGGAATTAAAATTCCGGGCTTGATGTTCACTTACTTATAGTGCTCCATGACACACTGCCTCGCTTCCGCATTGATCTTAAAATTCTTTAAGACAACTGTGCTTTAGCTGCATTCAGCTTTGATTGTCCTTCTGAGTTACCGGTCAGCCCCACTCATCGGGTTAACCCTCCTTGTCATTGGATTTGAAGTGAAATCTTTAATAGTATAGACCGTTCATTATTTTTTATACACGTTATTAAAAAGGAAAAAATTCAACGGCTATACCTTGAGATCAATTATTCCTAGGCATAATTGCGTCCTGAATCGACTTTGTGCTTAGGCCTGTAGATGTTTTTTGTGCGAAAGCGCAGTGCCACCGTAGAGACAGCAACGTGTTTGTTTTTGTCTGTGCGAAAGCGAAGCGACAGCAACAACATGAAATCAGTTAGCCGTATCGCATGGATGCGATAACGGCTAACATCCTAAATAAACTCCTTTTCGATTCTGTGACATCCACCGGTGAGTTTGGGCCAACGTGTTGTTGGTCACTTTGTCGTGTGTTCTTGCTGACGCTTCGCTTTCGCTACCAAAACATTTGTAACTGCCGTTTCACTTACGTTACATAAAACATTTGCTAAAGGAGTTAAAAAAATCACCTAAAGAATAACGAAAGAGGGGATAAAACAAAAAAGAACCCGGAATTAATATTCCGGGCTTGATGTTCACTTACTTATAGTGCTCCATGACACACTGCCTCGCTTCCGCATTGATCTTAAAATTCTTTAAGACAACTGTGCTTTAGCTGCATTCAGCTTTGATGGTCCTTCTGAGTTACCGGTCAGCCCCACTCATCGGGTTAACCCTCCTTGTCATTGGATTTGAAGTGAAATCTTTAATAGTATAGACCGTTTATTATTTTTAATACACTAATTTTAAAACGTTTCGATTTAAAAGAGATACATGACAAGCCTCTATTTACCATAAGCTTCAAAGTAGAAAAATTCCTTGATTATATAAAAAATTAATTTCTGTAAACTGACGATTAATGTAACGAACATTAAAAAATGCCAAATTTTTAGTATTAGAAATGGATTTTTTCGAACGAGCTCATATCTGTATAAACCCTGTTTTTATCGAGAAATACATATATTGTTAAATTTAGCTAATATAAAGGCTCCTTAAATTATTTTGTCATACGTTATTCTAACTTGGAGATATTAAATTTGAGGTATTTTAAAAACTCTCGAGCTGCCAAAGAAAAATGCTTTTTCTTTGATCGTACCCATCCGAAAGATCGTTGATGAGATTCGAAATTTATTAATGGAATCGGGATAATGGCTCCACTATTTACATAATGATCATCTTTTAATGCTATATCCATCAAAAAGCTTATCGCTAAACCTTCTGCTACGGCCTTTTTAATAACTTCGGTATTGTTAGATGTAAATAAAATATTCATTGGTCCATATTTATTCAAAAATATTGAAATGGAATCTTTCCATATTACCCCATCATACATCACGATAGTTTCATTTATTAACTCCTCAGGCGTTATATAATCGCTGAAAGCGAATGGAGAATGTTTGCTGACACATACCATGATTTTGCCCTCTAATAAGGTTTCGAAAATCAGCTCTTCATGTGCATTCCAATCGATTCCATCGAGCATAGCTAATCCGATGTCAATCTTTCCTTGGCTAACATCTTCAATAATATTTGGTGACTTTTTTTCTGTCATGAGTATACGAAAGTTAGGATAGTCTTTTTTAAAGTTAGTTAATGTTCCAAGTAAAATTGGTAGGAAAAAGCTAGGGCTGGCCGATATATTTAATTCTCCGCTTATGAATGATGCTTGCTCTTGCGCTTCTTCTTGTATTTCTTCAAGTTTAATAACAATTTCATACGCTTTTTTAAGAATGTCTTTACCCTCTGCTGTTGGCAGGGCGCCTAACCGTGAACGTGTAAACAATTGAATGCGTAATTCTTGCTCTAAACTGGTAATTGCCTTACTAATGGTCGATTGAGAAACATGAAGGTTTTGGGCAGCGACGGAAATCGAACGTGTTTTAGCTACTTCAACAATATATTTTAATTGTTCTAAATGCACAACGTTACACCCCTTTTGTATGAATTTGATTCAAGTATATATGATATATTACCATTTTACTTTACCTACAACCATATATAAGATAATTATTAAGAATATTAAAACTATTCTAAAAACAAATAAATGAAACCGCTTTCTATTTTAGGAAGAATGTGTCTTGGAGAGGAGTAAAGTATGCATGAAACAGTACAAATCGAGAATATTCAACATTTAAAAGAGAGGTTACTTGAGTTCATTTACAACGAATTGTTACCGTTTGAAAGTGAACATGAAATTGATTCAGAACAAGAGATTTCAATGGAACACATTAAATGGGTCAGAAAGCGATCAAAGGAGCTCGGGTTTTATGGCATCAACCTTCCAAAGGAGGTAGGAGGACAGTCACTTAACCTAAAAGGACTATGTGTCCTAAAGGAAGAACTAGCAAAATCAGGGGCTGCTTTATGGGGGCATGTTTTAGGTGAAATAGGGGGACCTTTACGTATTGGCCAGATGTTCAACATATTCACTCCGGATCAAATAACAAAGTATGTAATGCCGGTGATTAATGCTGAAGCGGGATGTTGCTTTGCATTATCAGAACCTGGGGCAGGATCCGACGCCCGTGCCATTCAAACCACGGCAGTACGCGAAGGTGATCATTATATATTACATGGTAAAAAGCATTTTATTAGCGCTGCTCCATATGCAGATTGGGCTATTGTGTTGGCAAAGGAAATTGTGGAGCCAGCTAGTGAAAGAGTAACTGCTTTTATTGTAGAGAAACAATTAGAGGGAAGACCAGGTTTTGAATTAGGAAATATTCAGGTTCCAATTTCCGGAGAACGGAGCACAGCCGAGCTAATCTTTAATCATTGCCGAGTTCCATCTGCCAATATTCTCGGTCAACCTGGCAAGGGGTTGATACTGGGACTTGGTAGAATAAATGAAAATCGGGCGTCTTGGGGCGCTACCTACCTTGGGGTTGCACAACGATTATTAGACTTATCTACCAATCATGCCAAACAGAGGATCCAGTTTGGAAGACCAATTGGAGATTTTCAAGCCATTCAACATATGTTAGCGGAGATGGCGACTGAAATATACGCGGCACGTTGCATGCTCTACGATGTGATTGAAAAGATTGATCATGGTGAAAATCTAAGAGGAAGTGCATCGATGGTTAAATTATATTCCTCAGAGGTTGCTAATCGAGTTGCTGACAAGGCTGTGCAAATCTTTGGTGGTCAAGGGTTAATGAAAGGACACCCTGTAGAGAAAATGTACAGAGACGTACGGATGTTTAGGATTTTGACTGGTACATCTGAAATTCAGAAAAATATGATTGCTAAGGAATTGCTGAACAAATAAAAGAAAAAAGAATACACCTAATTCAATCATAATCGGAGTTTCGAATTGAAAAACTATTTTTATACTTTACTAAGGAGAGGAAGTTTTCATGGATACATTAACTTTTCAGGGTTTTCTGTTCAATAGTATAAATAAATTTGATGATCAACCAGCACTTACTTGTGTTGATACAAATGAAACTATCACTTACAGAGAATTACGGGTTCATGTGGAGGCGGTAGCAAGCCAGTTAATACGTCTTGGCGTACAAATCGGAACGCATGTTGCGGTTCTGATTCCAAATAGTATAGAAAATGTCGTATATAATCTCGGTGTTAGTCTATGTGGGGCAACTGTTGTCCCATTAAATGATAAGTTGGGTGTTAGAGAGATTGACTTTATCTTGAGAGATGCCGAGCCCCAAGTTGTTATTATGGCAACTCAGAAACATGTAGAAGCGGTCTTTAACTACCAAAAAGAGGCAGGTAGAAAGAATGTAACAGTTATTGGTCTGCAAGGCTTCGACGTTAAATACCCAGAGGAATTTTATTCTATTGATGTACAGGATAAAACAGGAAACGTAGCGTTCCCCGTGGCCTCATTAGATGACTTAGCAATCATATCGTACACCGGTGGTACAACAGGGACACCAAAAGGGGTCATGCACTCTCAACGGGGCTTTGGTGCATCACTTATGGCTTCATGTATGGAATATCCTTACGATGACCAAGACAAGATTTTGTTCTGTACACCCATTATTCATGCTGCAGGAGTGTTACTACAGAGGTCATTAGCATCTGGATGTCATGTATATATCATGAAGGCATTTCATCCAGAAGTATTTATGCAGATTGTACAAACAGAACGGATTACAAGCACTTTTGTGGTTCCAACTATTATTTATCGATTGATAGATGAGGCTAAGCGAAGAAGCTATGATGTCAGCTCATTGCGTAATATAAACTATGGTTCCTCACCCATCTCTTCAGAACGTCTAAAAGAAGCATTTGAAATATTTGGACCTATTTTTAGACAGCAGTACGGGATGACGGAATGTAGTATTGTCATTGCGAGACTTACAAAAAGCGATCACCTCTTTGCCTATGAGAACAATCTTGATGTATTAAAGAGCTGCGGAAAACCGTGTATGCTGAGCCAAATTCGCTTGGTTGACGATAATGGTCAAGACGTGAAACCATTGCAACCGGGGGAGATTGCTGTCAAAACCCCTTCTGTCTCCGTTGGTTATTACAAAAAGCCAGACCTGACAGCAGAGGCATACCGGGATGGCTGGTTCTTTACGGGGGATATCGGAAAACTAGATGAACATGGCTATCTTCATATTGTCGAACGTAAAAAGGATTTGATCATTTCTGGCGGTTTTAATGTATACCCTGCTGAAGTAGAAAGGATCGTGAACCAGCATCCTAAGGTGGCGATGAGCGCTTGCATAGGCATACCGCATAACGATTGGGGTGAAGCGGTCTGTCTATTTGTTGTACTACGTAAGGGTGAAACTTGTAAGAAGGAAGAATTAATCGAGTTTTGTAAAGAACGTACTTCAGTTTATATGGTTCCAAAAGAGATCTTTTTTGAGACGTCTTTACCGTTAACAATGGTTGGGAAGATTGATAAGAAAGAATTAAGAAGACCTTTTTGGGAAGAAACGGCACGTTTGGTGAATTAGAAAATCCAAAATTCGGTTAGTGTTTTTTATGAATTTTCGAATAAAGATGGTCACTTAAAAAAAGGTATTTTTAAAACTTTGATTATGATTACAACCATTAAAGGAATGCCACAAAGGGTACGTATCAAAAAGCGAGACTTCGAAAAGGAGTGAATAAAAATGCAAGTATATGCTGCTGATAAAAGGCGTAAATCCATTATCATCATTCTTCTATTTATTGGGACGGTATTAAGTTACATTGATAAAACATCAATGAACGTAGCCATCATTCCAATTCAGAAAGCTTTAGATCTTAATTCTTTTGAATCAGGTTTAGTTTTAAGTATCTTCTTTTTCAGCTACGCTCTGATGCACCCAGTAGGAGGGTGGCTTACCGATAAGTATGGTGCACGAAAGGTGTTGGTCTTTTCTATATTAGGATTTTCGCTTTTTACGGCACTTACAAGTCTTGCCTGGTCATTTATCTCGTTGCTTTTAATTCGTTTCCTGTTTGGTATAGCGGAAGGCAGTGTTTTTCCTGCCAGTATGAGATCGATCACTGACAACTTTGACGAAAATGAAAGAGGAAGAGCCAGTTCGTTCTTTCTATCTGCACAAACGGCAGGTGGTGTGATAGGTTCTGTTGCGATAGGTTTTTTGTTGGTTTCCTTTGAGTGGAGATGGATGTTTGCTAGTATTGGGATTTTAGGAGTTTTTATAGCATGGGCAAGTTGGACTTATCTGAAATCTCCAGAAGATAAGCGAATAAATACTAAGGAACAAAATAAAAACAAGGTTCCTTACAAAATGGTATTTAAAACAGATAATTTTTGGAAATTCCTCTTTACGAAATTTTTTTCTAATATCGTGAATTGGGGGATGATTACCTGGATGCCTTCTTATTTGGTAAGTAAAGGTTTGGACTTGTTATCTGCAAGTGTCTTGATGGCCATTCCTTATGTTGCTTCCTTTATCATGTTTAATGTAAGCGGCATTATTTTAGATAAATATATGGTTGGAAGAGAAAAATACCTAGCAATGGGAGGATTACTATCTTCCAGTGTCTTTCTATATTTGATGTTTAATGCAACATCTGTCTCTCTTGGGATTGTTTATTTGACCTTCAATGCTATCTCCATCTCGTTTATCGGAACTTCATTATACACAATGATTATTAAGTATTCAGGTAAGGAATTAACTGGTTCTGTGACAGGATTTGTTTCCTTTGGTGGACAGATTGCTGGGGGGATCTCACCAATGGTCATTGGGTTTGTTCTTACTATTTTCAATGGATCTTATACGGCTGTTTTTTGGTTTTTAATCGCTTCTGCACTGGCTGGGGCAATTGCTGCATTAACGATTAATAATAAAGGTAAAGAATCAAAAGAAGATGTGCTTATAGGGCCTTCTTTTTAATGAAGGAGAGATTGTCATGCAGAATTTAACAACAAATAAAATGCAAGTTTTTCCGCCAAACTCAGCGGATATCGTGACGAAGGAGAATTGGTTTACTTCCCCAAAAAATTTGCAAGGGTATTGTCATAGCGGTGAACTGAGTCCTTGCCGTATTATCTGGAGAGGAAGCCAGAAGCCCTCCCCATTATCATACGCTAACGATTCATTAGATCTGGCAAAAATATACGTGAATAAGGATGAAAATGTGTTAGCGTATCTTGAAAGAACGAATACAGATGCTTTTTTAGTGTTGCATAAAGGAAAAGTTTTGTACGAGAACTATTTTAATGGATATAAATCGTATCATCCTCATGCATTGAACTCTGCTACAAAATCATTTGTTGGATTGATTGTTAGTTTACTTGCTGATGTAGGGGTATTGGATTTAAATCAAAGGGCCTCTTTTTACATTCCCGAATTAATAGGAACAGGTCTTGGTGATGGAACGATTCAGCAATTGCTTGATATGCAAGTTCCTGTGAAATATATGGAAGCTAACACGCCAATGGGAATTGGCCGTGGGACACCAATTTTTATTGCATCTGGCTCAATGCCAAAACCCGATAACTATAATGGACCTGAAAATCTATATGAATTTATGATATCAAGCAAAAAAGATATACAGCCCGGTACTGTATTTAAGTATGAAAATGGGCAAACAGAAACGTTGGGCTGGATTATCAAACGCTTAACAGGAAAAGATTTGGCAGAATTAATTCAAGAATTTATATGGTCTAAATTGGGTGCAGAAGAAAATGCCTTAATGCACTTAGATCAAATCGGTACAGATATAGCAAGTGGCGGTATGCGGGCTACATTGCGTGATTTGGTACGTTTTGGTGATATGTTGTGTAACGATGGTTACTATAATGGCCAACAAATTATTCCGGAGCATATAATTAGGGAAATTCAAAAAGGGGGGAACTCAAAATTTCTTGCGGAAAGTACCCATAATTATCTTTCTGGATTCTCCTATCACAATCAATGGTGGGTTAGCCATGATCGATATGGGGGATTTTCTGCTAGAGGCAAATTTGAACAGCGAATTCATATAACATCAAAAGCTGATACAGTCATTGTAAAATTATCTTCTTATCATTCCCCTAAATCAGAAGGAACAGATGCGTATCAAGCGATAACAGAATTTTTAGTAAAGCAATAACATCAGAGCTGTTCATGAGGGCTTGAAGCTTTTAAAGGGACTATCTAAGGGTTATGTTCACTGAATACGAGACTTTCAAAAAGGGATAGGGAAGGGTTATCGTTTATGGAGGCTTTAAATAAATGGACAGAAGAAACAGAAGATAGTGTAAAATATGCACAGCAGCATTTAGCAAATGAAAGAACGTATTTAGCTTGGATACGGACTAGCATATCTATTGTTGGAGTAGGGTTTTTGACCACTTCTTTGCATTTCACGATTAAAGTTAACTCGAATCATTATATTCATATCATAGCCATATGCCTTGGCATCTTCGCCTGTATCATTGGTTTTATAATAGGGGTGCTGGCTACTTTTCAATATTCAAGGAAAAGGAAAGAAATCCAGGATGGTATATTTAATCCTTCATATCGTTGTATTTTTATTATTTCTTGCTTTTTTTCCATCTTAATTTTCATTATTTTTATGTACCTTTCTTTCTTATTATTTCTGTAGGCTATTAATAGCGTGCAGTACGAGGGAAAACGGCTACTTAATAAAGTAGTATATAAACATAAAAACACGTATTTTGACTAAACATCATTCAAAATACGTGTTTTTTAGTTTGCTATATTCATTTCAATGAAGGAATTACTCTTTATCCCAATGCTCAGCGATGAACTGATCACGACCAGAAAACGCACGGTCCTTCTGATAATGCTCAGACTCTTTTTTATAAAAGTCCTGGTGATAATCTTCTGCAGGGTAGAAGTACTTAGCATCGCGAATTGTGGTTACAATAGGTTTATCAAAGCGACCACTGTTTGCTAGCTGTTCCTTTGAAGCTTCTGCAATGCGTTTTTGTTCTTCTGAATAAGTAAAGATTGCTGTCGTATAGGATTCACCACGGTCATGGAATTGACCAAAAGCATCCGTAGGGTCAATTTGCATCCAGTAAATATCAAGGAGCTGTTCATAACTAAAAACGCTAGGGTCGAATTCAATTTCGACTATTTCTAAATGACCAGAAGTCCCTTTTTTGACATCCTCATAAGTAGGATTGTGTAAATCGCCACCCATGTAGCCGGAAGTGACCTTATGTATACCTTCCCATTCAACAAATGGTTTTACCATGCACCAAAAACAACCGCCAGCAAACGAAGCTTTCTCGATCATATTCATCATCCTTTCTTTCGTGAAAATATTATAGCATTATTTGGTACATTCTTGGCAAAAAGGGTGTAAAATAACCTTTACATAGATATGGATAGGATTCGCAACATACTATAAAATGAACCTTTCTTTAGATTGAATCGTTACATTACTATAAAAAATAGAGGAGTTAACAGTTATGGAAGAGCAAGATTATTCAAGACGCTCACAGCGCCCCCAAAAACGGCGCTTGCGTAAAGGGAGAGCATTCTTCACATTGATATTACTTTGTGTCATCGTAATTGCAGGTTATTCCG
>NZ_JBHZDH010000093.1:0-9976 GCF_042755925.1 Lysinibacillus sp. NPDC059133
GAAAGCGCAGCGACAGCAACAAATGTTTTCTGTGCGAAAGCGCAGCGACAGCAACAAATGTTTTCTGTGCGAAAGCGCAGCGACAGCAACAATTACGCCAAGGCTTCAATATTCATAGAAATTAGCGTGTTTCAGACAACATACTATGAAAAATGAATTTTTCCTTAATTCGATTCTATAAAAATATATGTTCACCCAATAGGCGCTACCTGCATATGATGGAGTGAAAAGAGTCAAAGGAGGAATTGCGCTGAAACGTTTACGACAAATCGTGACGAGAGCAGTAGTTGCCAAAGGGAAGAAGAGAACGGAAGAACGTGTAACATTAAGTCCATCAAATAAACCGACGAGTATTCTCGGTTGCTGGGTCATCAATCATACTTGCTCCGCGAAAAAAGTCGGTAAATTTGTAGAAGTATCAGGGAAATTTGATGTCAATGTATGGTATGCCTATAGTAGTCATTCGAAAACAGCGGTGTTTTCTGAAACGGTGCACTATAAAGACAAAGTGAAGCTTTCTTTTAGAGAAGGCGAAGTGAGTGCTGGCGATGATGTTCGTGTACGTGTTGTTCAAGAACCAAACTGCGTAGAGGCAATCATCTCTCCATGCGGTACGAAATTTGAAATCGTAGTAGAACGTGAAGTCGTAGTAGAGGTAATGGGAGAAACGACGATTTGTATTAGTGTACATCCACTAGATTTCGAAGAGGAATGGAACTTTGATGAGAGCTCATCCTCGTCTTCCTCTAGCTCCAGTTCCAGCTCATCGTCTAGCTCCAGTGAAGAAGGTAGGTATGTTTTAGAGTCCTCATCGTTTCCTGATGAAAGACCAAGATAATACTAAAGATTTTATACATGCGAAGCGCTAGCATCTTAAAAAAGGTGAATTAAGCGTTTCGCATGTATCTTTTGTTATAATAAAAATATCTAAATGGTTAGAGCGAGGGAATTTTTAAAATGACAACATACACACCAATGATGCAACAGTATTTGCAGGTAAAGGAAGATTACAAGGATGCCTTTTTATTTTTTAGATTAGGCGATTTTTACGAGATGTTTTTTGAGGACGCTATTAATGCCTCTCAACTTTTAGAAATTACATTAACGAGCCGAGATGCGGGTGCAAAAGAGCGTATTCCAATGTGTGGCGTTCCGCATCATTCGGCAAAAAATTATATTGAAACTCTTGTGCAAAAAGGCTATAAGGTTGCAGTTTGTGAGCAAACAGAAGATCCGAAGCAAGCAAAGGGTGTAGTGAGGCGTGAAGTCGTACAGCTTATTACACCGGGTACGATCATGGAAGGTAAGTTGCTCGATGGTAAATCCAATCATTTTATTGGTGCTGCAGAGCAATTTGATGATACGACATTTGGCTACGCTTATTTAGACTTATCTACAGGTGAAGCG
This sequence comes from Lysinibacillus sp. NPDC059133, assembly GCF_042755925.1. Taxonomy (NCBI): domain Bacteria; kingdom Bacillati; phylum Bacillota; class Bacilli; order Caryophanales; family Bacillaceae; genus Lysinibacillus; species Lysinibacillus sp. NPDC059133. Next base: position 1,408 of record NZ_JBHZDH010000093.1, read on the forward strand.
GTAGCCTCCTCGATTGAGGGCGACGGTAAAGCACTTTTAATGCAAATGCAGGCATACGGTATTCGTGAATTAATTGTCACGGAAAATTTGCAACTGCTATTAGCAGAGCATGCAGTCAATGCGGGTATCGTACTTTCTATTGAAACAGATGAAATGACGTTGGATAAAGCTGCACAGTATGTAGATGCGGTGCCAAATGATTTACAAATGGCTTGCCTTCGTTTGCTTCATTATATCGATAAAACACAAATGCGTTCATTATCACATATTCAAGCGTTTACCTACAATGAAATGAAAAATTATTTACGTATTGACTCTAGCTCTAAACGTAATTTAGAGCTTATTCAATCTATTCGCGGTGGCGATCAAAAGGGCTCACTTTTATGGTTGTTAGATGACACCGTGACTGCAATGGGAGGACGCAAGTTAAAGCAATGGTTACACCAACCTCTTGCTTCACGTGCTGCCATTGAAGCGAGACTAGCAAACGTCACTGATTTGTTGGAGGAGTATTTTGTAAGAACGGAGCTCCAAGCCTCTTTAAAACAAGTATACGATTTAGAGCGTTTAGCTGGGCGTGTAGCTTTTGGTAATGTAGGTGGACGTGATTTAGCACAGCTACGTGATTCATTACGTCAAGTACCTGCCATTCAGCAACAATTATGTGGTGCTAATAAAGAAACATTGCAGAAGCTCGGTGCAGCACTCGATACGTGTGCGGATGTAGAGGCGCTTTTAGCTCGTGCTATCACAGACAATCCACCAATTACGATTAAAGAGGGTGACGTCATTCGCGATGGTTATGAGGAGCGCTTAGATGAACTACGTTATGCTTCTCGCAATGGAAAGGATTGGATTGCGCAGTTAGAACAAGAGGAGCGGACGAAAACAGGCATTAAAAACTTAAAAATCGGCTACAATCGAATTTTCGGATACTATATTGAAATTACGAAATCTAATATCCATTTAGCGGATTTAACACGTTATGAACGTAAGCAAACTTTGGCCAATGCTGAGCGTTACATTACTCAGGGGCTTAAGGAAAAAGAAGCATTAATTTTAAATGCTGAGGAAGAAAGTTTAACGTTAGAGTATAACTTATTTGTGGCAATACGTGATGAATTAAAGGTGTTTATTCCACGTGTCCAAGCGTTAGCGGCAAGCATTAGTGAGCTAGATGTGCTATTAAGCTTTGCAAGTGTTTCAGAGAAATATCGTTTTACGAAGCCTGAGTTTCATGAAGGGCGTTCGCTAGAAATTATTGAAGGGCGCCATCCGGTTGTTGAGAAAATGCTCAATAAGCAAATGTATGTACCAAACGATTGTGTTCTTGAGGGAAATAACAATATGATGCTGATTACAGGACCGAATATGTCCGGTAAAAGTACGTATATGCGTCAGGTTGCACTAATTGTTGTGATGGCACAAATGGGCTGTTATGTGCCTGCTGAAAAAGCTAGATTACCAATTACAGATCAGATTTTTACACGCATCGGTGCGGCGGATGATTTAGCTGCGGGACAATCAACTTTTATGGTGGAGATGTTAGAATCTCAGCACGCCATTACGCATGCTACAAAAAATAGTTTAATGCTGTTTGACGAAATTGGTCGTGGGACATCTACTTATGATGGCATGAGCCTTGCTCAATCTATGATGGAGTACATCCATGATAAAATTGGAGCAAATACACTGTTTTCAACTCACTACCATGAATTAACGGCACTTGAAAAGGAGCTTCCTCGACTGCAAAATGTACATGTATCTGCTACTGAAAAAAATGGCACAGTTGTCTTTTTGCATAAGGTGAAAAAGGGGGCTGCCGATAAATCTTACGGAATTCATGTAGCACAGCTTGCACAATTGCCAGAGGAAATTTTAACAAGAGCACAAGTGCTACTTGAAAACTTCGAGGCTGGAAATGAAGTCGGAAACGAAGTCAGAAACGAAGTAGCCGTGGTACAAGAAGTTGCTGAAAAGCCAATGCAAATGTCACTATTTACGGAAGAGGAACCAACTTCTCCAGCAGAATCTGAGGTACTTAAAAACCTAGAAAAAGTAAATATTCTGGGCACTTCACCAATGCAAGCGATGAATATTTTATACGAATTACAGCAGCAACTAGTAAACGCAAAAAAGTAAAGGAGTGATGCGCTATGGGAAAAATACAAATTATGGACGAGTGGCTGTCCAATAAAATCGCGGCAGGGGAAGTGGTAGAAAGACCAGCCTCTGTAGTTAAAGAGCTTGTTGAAAATGCCATTGATGCAGGAAGTACGTCCATTGATGTTTTTTTACTAGAAGCGGGCCTCACTTCAATTCAGGTCATTGATAATGGTAGTGGTATGGATGAAGAGGATGCATTAATATCATTCTCTCGCCATGCGACAAGTAAAATTCATCAGGAGCATGATTTATTTCGAATTCGTACACTTGGCTTCCGTGGTGAGGCATTAGCTTCCATTGCATCAGTATCAAAAATGACGCTTATTACGTCAAATGGTGAATCAGGAACGTATTTAGAGCTTGAGGGTGGGCATATCGCCACACATAAACCTGGCCCTTTGCGCAAGGGAACGGATCTTACAATAGCACAGCTATTTTTCAATACACCCGCTCGATTAAAATATATGAAAACAATACAGACCGAGCTTGGGCATACAATTGATCTGATGAACCGCCTTGCACTCGGAAATCCACAAATTGCGTTTAGATTGCTGCATAACGGCCAGCAATTGTTACAAACAAATGGACGTGGTGACGTTCAGCAAGTATTAGCTGCCATTTACGGTGTGCATAATGCCAAGAAAATGGTGGCATTCAGTGGTGAGTCACAGGATTATAAAATTTCTGGTTTTGTATCACTACCCGAGGTGACCCGTGCTTCGAAAAACTATATGTCGTTGTTTGTGAATGGTCGCTGGGTAAAGCATTATTTGATACAAAAAGCGATTGTAGATGCCTATCATACGTATTTGCCCATTGAACGTTTTCCGATTGTAGCGCTCTTTATAGAGGGGGACCCTTATTTAACAGATGTCAATGTTCATCCTGCTAAGCATCAAATACGTTTAAGTAAGGAGCCTGAGCTTCTTAAGCTAATCGAGGAAACGATACGAGAGAAGATCCGCAATGTTATTCGAGTACCGTTAATGGAAAAGAAGGAGAAAGTGGCAAAGCCTGATACGGAGCAGTTAAATATTTGGAAACCAGCACCAAAGCTTAATGTGGAGAAAATGAATGCTATTGTAGAAAAACTTTATGATGTACAAACTGTTCAGGAATCAAACAAATTAGATCCAATAGTGCCACAACCTGAATCCGTCCCTACTGCCATTGAAGATAGCTGGCAACCGACACCAGTGATGGAAGCGAATCCTCCTGAAGAAGTGAAGCTAGAGGAGCCAGTGGAAATTCTAGAGGATGAACCAGCTAAAGAGCCATTTCCTGCCCTTGAAGTGGTAGGGCAAATCCATGGCACGTATATTGTTGCACAAATGGAGGATGGCTTTTACTTAATTGATCAGCACGCTGCTCAGGAGCGTATTAAATATGAATTTTTCCGTGAAAAAGTCGGGCAGGTGAACCCAAATGAGCGTCAGACTTTATTACTTCCATTGACCTTCCATTATGCTGCTGACGAGGCTCTTATATTAAGAGAAAATCGACACGAGTTAGAAGCTGTGGGCGTATTTTTAGAGGAATTTGGACAGGCATCATTTGTCGTGAGAGAGCATCCTAGCTGGTTCCCTAAGGGGGAAGAACAGGAAATTATTGAGGATTTAATTGAACAGGTGCTGACAACTAAAAAAGCGGACGTCAAAAAATTACGTGAGGCGGCAGCGATTATGATGAGTTGTAAAAAGTCGATAAAGGCCAATCATTATTTAACGAAAGAGCAAATGGATACGTTATTACAAGATTTACGCAATGCTGACAATCCATTTACATGCCCTCACGGACGTCCAGTACTTATTCATTTTACTACTTATGAAGTGGAAAAAATGTTTAAACGGGTAATGTAGTTGGAACGACGGTGCAAGAGCAACATCAATAGTTAGCATATACAAATGACTCATCACCAAAAGTTGTGGATGACATTTTTAAAAACGTATGCCATGTATATAAGTTGATTGGAGAGGAGACTGGGCGACTCCTCGGGGATTAGCGATAGAGGAACGAAGGCTAAAACCATCACGTTCTGTGATAACGCCTTCATGACCAACATCTGTGCTGTTGCTGTCGCTTCGTTGCACTACGCTTTCGCACAGAATGAAACCCATTTGCTGCCGCTTCGCTTTCGCGCAAAAAACATCTGTTGACCCGAGCCCCTGCAGCGAAGCGGCTCAACGGACGCCGCCAGGAAGCTTTGCTCTGTACGAAAGCGTAGCGACAACAACAATGTTTTATCTGTGCGAAAGCGTAGCGACAGCAACAATTGTTTTATCTGTGCGAAAGCGTAGCGACAGCAACAACAACAAAGCGCCCAGTCGGAACGGAAATCAACCACACGTTATGGTGATGAGCTATACAAATGAATTTAGAATTTCTATGCTTAAGGTTATTGCTAGTTTAATCAGGTTAGCATACGCAGTAGAAGTTACAGGTATTTTCAAAATATAGCAAATGGGGGAGAAAGATATGTTTTCATTTGAGCATCGTCCTAAAATTATGCATTTTTTAGAGCAATATAGCTTTGACGTTTTAGTCATTGGTGGCGGCATTACTGGTGCTGGCATAGCACTCGATGCAGCATCTAGGGGGTTATCAGTTGCTTTGATTGAGAAGCAGGATTTTTCTGCTGGTACATCAAGCCGTTCAACAAAGCTTATTCATGGTGGACTTCGTTATTTAAAGCAACTTGATGTAGGTGTAGTAGCAGAAGTTGGGCGTGAACGTGAAATTGTTTATGACAATGCTGTTCACGTTACAACGCCTGAAAAAATGCTACTCCCATTGTATAAAAAGGGCTCACTTGGCCCATTGTCAACATCATTGGCATTGAAGGTATATGATCGATTAGCTGGTGTTAAAAAGCACGAACGTAGAACCATGTTAAACGCTCAGGAAACGGCAGCGCTAGAGCCTTTACTCAATCGAGATGAGCTTATTGGTGGTGGCTATTACGTTGAATATCGTACAGATGATGCCCGACTAACAATTGAAGTGCTAAAAAAAGCTGCAGAATATGGGGCACTTTGTTTAAATTATGCGGAAATGACAGGATTTTTATATGAGAAGAAAAAGCTTGTTGGGGCACAAGTGACGGATCATGTTACAGGGAAAACAATCGAAGTGCATGCAGCGCAAATCGTCAATGCGACTGGACCTTGGGTGGATGAGGTCCGCCAAAAGGATAAAGTAGTAGACAAAAAGCAATTACGTCTCACAAAAGGGGTCCATATTGTCCTTGATCAAAAGGATTTTCCATTACAGCAAGCAGTGTACTTTGATATAGTGGATGGGCGTATGGCCTTTGCAATTCCACGTGATGATAAAACTTATGTAGGGACAACAGATACAGTTTACGAGGGAGACCCTGTACATCCGGTCGCTACCCAAGAGGACGTTGATTATTTAATTGTAGCTGCAAAAACAGTCTTTCCAACTGCAAATATTTCAAGAGATACGATTGAATCGTCGTGGGCAGGTGTGCGTCCACTTATTTTTGAAAAAGGCAAGGATCCATCCGAAATTTCACGCAAAGATGAGATATGGACGGCTCCAAGTGGGCTAATAACGATTGCGGGTGGTAAACTAACGGGCTACCGTCAAATGGCAGAAACAATCGTTGATAAAATTGTGAAGATCCATAAATTTAAGCACGCAAGTCCATGTGTGACACGTGAGTTATCACTTTCAGGTGCAAAGGGCATTAATGCCATCAATTTCCCTGATTATAGTTCTTATAAAGCTAAAGAGGGCGTTCAGTATGGCCTTAATTATGATGAAGCAAAACAGCTTGTACAAAAATATGGCACAAATGTTGACGCATTGTATAACCAGGTGAAATATTTGCATGAGCATGGAAGTACGATGCCTTTGGTCTTACATGCCATGCTACTTTATGGGATAGAAGCGGAAATGGTGTACACGCCAAGTGATTTCTTTATTCGTCGAACAGGTTTATTATACTTCGATATTGATGCAGTAAAATGTTATAAACAGCAGGTTATTCAAGTTATGCAACAACATTTTCACTATACAGAGTCACAAAGAAATACTTATGTAGCTCAACTAGAGCAAGCTATTTTAGATGCAACAAATTTTGCGGAGGAAGGAGTGTAGGGAATGCGTTATATTGAAATGTCAGATGGCCATTTTTTGTTTACTCGAACATTAAAGCCATCGAAGCCTTGTATTGGTCATATTCATATTTTGCACGGTATGGCGGAGCATAGTGGACGTTATATTAAATTTGCAAATAGCCTAAACGAAGCGGGCTATGCAGTGACAATGCATGATCACCGAGGGCATGGAGAAACAGCAGCCTATAATGGCACACTAGGTTTTTTTGCTGAACAAAATGGGTTTGATCGCGTCGTAGAGGATGCGCATGAAGTAGTAACATTGTTGCATGAACAATTTACAGATGTACCTTTAATTTTATTTGGTCATAGTATGGGATCGTTCATTACTAGAAAATATATACAATTGTACAGCGATCAAGTGGATTGTGTGATTCTTTGTGGAACAGGGAATGTTACAGCATTGCATACGATGGGGAATTTAGTAGCAAAAGTATTAGCCAAACAGCTTGGTAAAGAGACGGAGAGCAAGATATTAAATAAGCTGAGTTTTGGTAGCTTTAATAAACAATTCCCAAATTCGAAGACTGCTTATGATTGGTTATGTTCAGTAGAGGACGAAGTGGGAAAATATATAGATGATCCGTATTGCGGCTTTATCCCAACAAATCAATTCTTTGTGGATTTAACAACAGGTTTTATGTCGTTAAATCGTAAAAGTGAGATAGCAAAAATACAGAAAGACTTACCGATATTGTTGATAAGTGGTAGTAAGGATCCAGTAGGAGAGCAAGGCCAAGGTGTATACGCTGTTGCTGAACAATTTGCAGCAGCGGGTATACAGGATGTGACGGTTTACTTATTTGAGGATAAGCGCCATGAAATCCTAAACGAGGACAATCAAGAGGCAGTCTATCAAGTTTTATTACGGTGGTTAGAAAAATATGATACAAGATAAAATACAGCAGGCAGAGGTTGTAGCAATCGTAGGGCCTACTGCATCTGGGAAAACAGCATTAAGCATTGAGTTAGCAAAAAAATATAATGGCGAAATCATCAACGGTGATTCCATGCAAATCTATCGAGGCTTAGATATTGGTACAGCGAAAATTACTGAGGAAGAGATGGAGGGTGTACCCCATCATTTACTAAGCTTCAAAGAGCCGACAGAGTCCTTTTCAGTAGCAGACTATCAAAAATTAGTGCGAGCTAAAATTGCAGAAATTCAAACGCACGGTAAGCTACCGATTATTGTAGGGGGCTCGGGTTTATATGTGCAGGCAGTACTCTATGATTTTCAATTTACAGAGGAGCAGGTAGATGAGGCGGCACGAAAAGCCTATTATGCAGAACTAGAGAAATTGGGTCCAGAGGCAATGCATGCTAAGCTTAAAAAACTTGATCCACAAACAGCTGAGACAATTCATCCAAATAATACTCGCCGTGTTATACGAGCGTTAGAGATGATGGAACTTAGTGGCGTTTCAAAGGCATCCGAAGCACAAAATCGTGGAGAAGTTCCACTGTACAATCATGTGATTATAGGGCTTGGGCAAAATATGTCACGTGAAGTGCTCTATGATCGTATTAACCTTCGTGTTGAAATAATGATGGAAAAAGGGCTTTTAGAAGAAGTAAAAGGCTTATGGCAGCAAAACATTCGAGGTGTGCAGTCAATCCAAGCAATCGGCTATAAAGAATTATATGATTACCTAGATGGAAAATGTTCTTTAGAAGGAGCCATCGACAGTTTGAAGCAAAATTCTCGCCGCTATGCGAAAAGACAACTAACATACTTCCGAAACAAAATGGATGTATATTTTGTTAATAATGACGAAAAACTTTAATTAATTTCTAAAAATTACTAATTGCCAAATTGGTAGAACATGCTACTATAGGAATGAAGAGGTAGAAAGAGAGTATAGGGAGGCATTTTGATGAAATCAATTAACTTGCAAGATACATTCTTAAACCATCTACGTAAAAACAATGTTTTTGTAACTGTGTTTTTATTAAACGGATTTCAGTTAAAAGGAACTGTGAAATCCTATGATAATTTTACAGTATTATTACTAGATGCTGATAGCAAGCAACACCTTATTTACAAACACGCTATTTCTACATTTGTTCCAGCAAAGCAAGTAGATTTTTTAGAGACAGACGAATAGAAACATTAGAGTAAAACAGTTAGTGTTCATGACACTAGCTGTTTTTTTGCCTTCAGGCTATAATGTAAGAGGAAATCGACATATTGGAGGACTACACAGATGAAGACTATGGATACAACAGAAATAGTAGAACTATTAGATGCGAACGAAGAC